>CAMVNL010000192.1 GCA_947168785.1 uncultured Clostridia bacterium
ATCTCGGTCTTGGTCGTGGGCATATACAGCAGGTCTTCCGCGGTGAAGCTTTCCAGTTCAACCACCAAACGAAGGATCGTTCTGGCGTCCTCGGGGGTGACCTTGCCGTCGCCGCTCACGTCCGCCGCATGGACGTAACGGGGATCGGTATCGGTGTCAAGGCGGACGGCCAGACGAAGGGCCAGTCTCGCGTCGGCGGCTTCCACTTTGCCGTTGCCGTCCACGTCGCCCAGCTTGGGCATATCCTCAACGTCATAGCCCGCGTCCTTCAGCGCCTGCAGGGCGTCGGTACCGGTGTAGGCGTAGATCTTGGGCAGGTAATAGGAGCCGTCCTCCATCTCTCTGAGGGCGAAGCAGTTCTCGCCCAGCTCGGTGACGGAAGCGGGTACGAAGACGGAGGAAACCACCCAGGTGTAGCCGCTCTTGGATTCGTCGTCCCCTCTGTCGGAGGAGGCGTAGCAGCCCATGAAGCAGTCGGGGGCGATGGAGGTGACGGTGTTGGGGATGTAGACGTACTCATCGTCGCCGAGATATTTGATCAGGACGTTGCCGATGGTGAAGAAGTCGCCGTCGAAATCGTCATAGTAAGGCGTGCCGTCGAAAATGCCGGAACCGATGTTCTTGACGGAACCGAAGGTGGCGAAGTTCACGTTCTCCAGCGAAGAGCAGCCCGCGAAGGCGTTGTCGCCGATGGTATCGACGTACTTCGTGATGTTGACGGTCTTCAGCTTTTCCTTGCCGGCGAAAGCGCCGTCGCCGATTTTTGTCACGTTGAGGGGAATGGTGACTTCCTCATCGTTGCCCTTATAGAGGACGAGGGTGCTGCCGTTCATGATGAAATCCACGGGATAATTCGTCATGTAGGGCGAATCCTTCTGATCCGCCAGACCGACGACCTTCGCATCTTCGTTGAGGGAAATATCCGCAAGGTTTTCGGCGGAAGCAAGCGCCTTTTCCTCGAAAGTAACGTCGCCGTTGAAGGTCAGCTTCGTCAGCGACTCGCAGCCGTAGAAGGACTCTTCGCCGATCACGGCGGCCTTTTCAAAGGTGACTTCCTTCAACTTGGGGCAGTTCAGGAATACGTGGTCGCTCAGCTCCGCGTCGCCCTTGAAGGTCACTTTTTCAAGCGCGGGCATATTCGCGAAGGCATAGGAACCGATCGCCTTGATGCCGTCTTCCACGATCAGCTCGGTCACGGTCTCAAGAAACGCCTTGGCAGAGTCGTTCACGCCCGCGTCCTTGCGGTTGAAGGCGTTCGCCTGAATGCCGATGAAGGTGAAAGTATAAACGACGAATTTGTCGCCCTCTTTGACGGTGGCCTTGGCCGAAGGCATCAGGTCCAGGACGCCGTTTTCTTTTCCGTTGGCGTTGTAGCCGGTAATCAGCTTTTCCGTCTGGCTGGGGTCGCGGTCATAGGTCTGATTTTCGGCTGCCGCCAGCGCGCTGACGCCGAGGGAAAGCACCATCATCGCCGCGATCAATACGGCGACGATTCTTCTGCATAACGTTTTCATGGGAAACCTCCTGCATGTTATTGTAGAAATAAATATAAAAAATATTTATGTACTGTTTTATTATAGCGAAAGCGCCACTGTATGTCAATTAAATTCTGAAAATAAATCTGTTGTTTTTTTTGTCGATGTGTGCTACTATAAAATAGATTTTTTATTATCTCATCAGGGGGAACGTCATGAAAAAGGTCTTGAGCCTGCTCAAACCCCACAGGGTCACGCTGATTTTCTCGATCCTGTTCGCAACGGTCAACACCGTGATGCAGCTGCTGCTGCCTTCTTATACGAAAAATATCCAGACAAGCATTGTCAACTATGATATGCCCGGCATCTGGCGATTCGGCGGCTATATGATCGCGTTTACGCTCATCGGCATCGTCACCTCTATCGCCAACACCTATTTTTCCACGAAGACCTCCGTGGGCTATTCCATCACGCTGCGGAATTTCATCTTCGACAAGGTTTCCCACCTTTCGCAGAGCGATATTGATAAAATCGGCGTGTCCTCCCTCGTGACGCGCACCACCAACGACATCAACCGGGTCCACGACATCGTGCTGTCCACCCTGAAATCGCTGGTGCCCATCCCCATCATGCTGGTGGGCGGCCTTGTCATGGCCTTCCGCACCAATCCCGAGGTGCTGAAGATCGCACTCTGGATCATCCCCATCCTCCTGGTCGTGGTGGGCGTGCTGATGATCATCATCATGCCCATGTATTCCAAAATGCAGAAGCTGGTGGATAAGGTCAACCAGATCCTGCGGGAAAAGATCAGCGGCATCCGCGTGATCCGCGCCTTCAACCGCACGCAGTATGAGGACGAGCGCTTCGCCGCCACCAACAAGAATCTGACGGGCATTTCCCTGAAGGCCACCCGCATCATGGCGGGGCTGATGCCCTTCCTGACGGTGGTGCTTTATTCGCTGATCTGCATCGTCATCTACGTCAGCATCATCCACGTCAACGATCTGGACCCCAACGTCCCCACCCAGAGCGCGGAGATCACCGAGACCATTCCCAAGCTCAACGCGTTCATCGCCTATTTCTCCCTGATCATCTCCTCCGTCATTTCCGTCATCAGCATCATCGCCTCCATCCCGCAGGCGCTGATCTCCGGCCGCCGCGTCAAGGTCATCATGGACGCCGTCCCCGAGATCACCGAGCCGGAAACGCCCGTGACGCCGGAGGAGGCGCACCGGGGCGAGGTGGAATTCCGCAACGTGACCTTTCAGTACAAGCCGGTCCCGAAAGAGGAGAAGAAAAAGAAACGCGGCAAAAAGAAGGAAGCCGAAGAGGAAAAGCCGGAAGCCATGTTCACCCTGCACGACGTGAGCTTCGTCTCCCGGCCGGGCGAGAACACCTCCAGCGTCGGCGCCCCCGGCTCCGGCCAGACCACCCTGATGAACCCGGTTCCCCGGCTGTACGACGTCAATGAGGGCGAAGTGCGCGTGGCGGGGGTGGACGTGCGGCAGCTCTCCTCCGAAGAGATCGAAAAGCGCATCGCCGTGATCCCGCAGCAGGCCTTCCTGTTCAGCGGCACCATCGCCGACAACGTCCGCTACGGCAACCCGGACGCCACCGACGCCGAGGTCTGGCGCGCCATCGAGATCGCCCAGGCCAAGGCCTTCGTCGCCGCCATGCCCGAGGGCATCGAGAGCTTCGTCTCCCAGGCGGGCAAGAACTATTCCGGCGGGCAGAAGCAGCGGCTGGCCATCGCCCGCGCCGTCGCCAAAGGGGCGGAGATCATGCTGTTCGACGACAGCTTTTCCGCGCTGGATCTGGCCACGGACGCCCGCCTGCGCGCCTCCCTGAAAGAAAACCTGACCGATACCAATATCATCATCGTCGCCCAGCGGGTGGGCACCGTCATCAACGCGGACCGCATCATCGTGCTGGATAACGGCTGCGTGGTGGGGCAGGGCACCCACAAAGAGCTGCTGAAGACCTGCGACCTCTACCGGGAGATCGTGGTGACGCAGATGTCCGAAGAGGCGCTGGAGGAGGCGGACGAAACGCCCGCCGCACCGGAAAGCGCTTCTTCTGAGGAAACGCCGCCGGTCCCGCCGGAGGAAGCGGACGGAAAGGAGGCGGAAGACGATGCGTAAGCAGAAGGAACTCAACCTCGTCGACCAGACCTACGAAAGCCGCTATTCCGCCTACCGCAAGCAGCGCAACGACGAGCAGAAGCCGGAAAACGCGAAGAAGACGGTGATCCGCTTCTTCCTGCTGATCCGTCCCCACGCCTTCGCCATGGCGGTGGTGGTGCTGGCGGCCATGGCCAGCACCGTTTGCAACGTCATCGCGCCAAACTATATGGGCGACGTGATCGACATCATCCAGAAACGGCTGGAGGCGCGCGTCGCCACCGGCGTCGCCTTCGATTTCTCCGCCACCTATCAGAAGCTGATCTGGCTGGCGTCGCTGTACGGGGCGGCAAGCCTGTTCTCCTTTGTGCAGGAATTCATCTCCGCCGGCGTGTCCCAGCGGCTGGTGTGCACCCTGCGCGAGGAGCTGAACGGCAAGCTGTCCCGCCTGCCCCTGAGCTATTTCGACAAGCAGACCAAGGGGCAGGTCATCTCCAAGATGATCAACGATATCCAGAACGTCAGTTCCAGCGTGCAGGCCAGCATCCTGACGGTGATGACCAGCGCGATTCAGGTGGTGGGCAGCTTCATCATGCTGATGAGCACCCGCAACTACTGGATGGTGCTGGTGGCCGTGGCGCTGGCGCCGGTGTCGGGCCTGCTGTCCTACCGGGTCTCCCGCATCTCCAAAAAGTGGTTCCGACGCTATTGGGATATCATGGGCGACATGAACGGCCACATTGAAGAGATGTACGCCGGTCACACCATCGTGCGCATCTTCGGTCATGAAGACGCCTCCATCGCCGAGTTCGCCGATATCACCAAGCGGCTGGGCCATACCAGCTTTGTGGCGAATATGATCTCCGGCCTGCTGAACCCCGCTCTGACGCTGATCAAGAACATCAACTACGTCGGGCTGTGCATCCTCGGCGGCTATCTCTACGTCAGCGCCCGTGGCGCCGCGGCGACCGGGGTGGGTGGCCTCGGCTCCATCACCAAATTCCTGACCTATTCGGGCAACTTCTCCCAGCCCATCATCAACCTGTCCACCATCATCAACAACATCCAGTCGTCGCTGGCCTCCGCGGAGCGCGTCTTCAACCTGCTGGACGAGCCGGAGGAAGCGCCTGACTGTACGGACAACGACCCGACGGAGGCCGCGAAGGGGCTGGTGGAATTCCGGCACGTGGCCTTCCGGTACAAGGAGGATATCCCGCTGATCGACGACCTGTCGCTGACGGCGAAGCCCGGCAGCGTCACCGCTATCGTGGGTCCCACCGGCGCGGGCAAGACCACCATCGTCAATCTGCTGATGCGGTTCTATGACGTGAACGGCGGCCAGATCCTGCTGGACGGCACGGATATCTATACCATGTCCCGGGACGCGCTGCGGGCCAACTTCGGCATGGTGCTGCAGGATACCTGGCTGTTCAAGGGCACCATCAAGGAGAATATCCGCTACGGCAACGCCGACGCCACCGACGAGCAGATCGAAGAAGCGGCGAAGGCGGCGCACATCTACGACTATATCATGAGCCTGCCCAAGGGGTTCGACACCGAGCTGACCGAGGACGCGGCGAACATTTCACAGGGGCAGCGCCAGCTGATCACCATCGCCCGGGCCATCGTGGCGGATCCCGTCGTGCTGATCCTGGACGAGGCCACCAGCTCCGTGGATACCAAGACCGAGCAGCAGATCCAGAACGCCATGAACACGCTGATGGCGGGGCGCACCAGCTTCGTCATCGCCCACCGGCTTTCCACCATCAAGAACGC
>CAMVNL010000193.1 GCA_947168785.1 uncultured Clostridia bacterium
TTCTCATAATAGGTCCGGCTGTAAGGGTGGTCGCGGGCCCAGCTTTCGCCGCACGTCAGGTTGTAGTCGATGACGGCCTCGCCCCCGCCCGCCAGCTCCAGCAGGCCCTGTTTCACAAGTGAAGCGAAGCGCTCCTTCTGGTCGGGGTTGCGCTCCAAAAATTTTTTCACCACGCAGGATTGCTCGATCTGGTATTTCACCCCGTACCGTTCGGCGAAATCCATGTATTCGAGGATCTGTAATTCCTCTAAATCGGAGTAGGGGCGCACCACCTTTCCGGTGTCCTCCTCCCGGTAGTGGTCGGTAAAGCACCGCAGCCACGACGGGTCCATGTGGTTTTTGGCGATAAGATAGAGTTGTTTCATGTGATGTTCTCCTCAAATTGGGGTTTGTCGAGCAAAGCTCGACGAGTTAGGCGGTGCTTCGCACCTGAGTTAAGCGCTTCGCTGAGTTAGGCGGAACCTGCGGTTCCTGAGTTAGGCGCTTCGCTGAGAATAGAGTTGAAAAGCTTTTGCCGATCAACTTTTCTCAGGCGCGTCAGCGCCGCTTAACTCAGGCGCAGCCGCCTAACTCAGCGCCGCAGGCGCGCCTAACTTCATCTCGACAAATCCTGCTTCCTCACATACACCGGAATCTGTTCCGTCTCCACGGTAAACCGGCCGCTTGGGACGGGTTCGCCGGTCCAGTAATCGGTCCATTGGCCCTCCGGCAGATAGATTTCGCGGGCGTCCTCCGTAAAGCTGATGATGGGGGCCACCAGCCAATCGTCGCCCAGCAGGTATTCGTCGTCGATCGTGTAGGTGTTGGGGTCGTGGGTGTAGTCCATTACCAGCGCCCGCACGGGCGGGATCCCCGTTGCGTGATATTTGTCAAAGGCCGCTTTCAGCCGGGGGATCAGCCTATGCCGCTCTGTCAGCAGCGCGCGCACTTCTTCCACACAGTCGTAGGCCAGCCACGGGATCTGGGGGCAGTTCCAGGCGTTGATGAGGCACTGGGGAGAGAACACCACGGTCTGCAAACGGCGCAGCAGCTCTTTTTTGCTGCCCACGCCCCGCAGTTCCGGCGCCCACAGCAGACCGGAAAAGCCGCTGTTGACCAGCGCCCGCACAAAGCCCTTCAGGTCGTAAAGGTCCGAGTACAGCACGAAGGGGTAGGGGGCCGCCAGCGCCCCCATGGCGCGGATCTCCGACAGGGTGGGGCGGTTGTCCAGCGCCTGCCACATGGTCTGGGCGTAGAGCACGCCCAGCAGGTTATGGTACTGCTCGCCGTCCAGCCCGCTGGGGAATTGCGCGTGGTTGGGGAAGGACCAGCCGCCGGTGTTGTCGCTGCCGTCGCACTCGTCCGCCTTGAAGCCGTCCACGCCGATGGCGGTCAGGTTTTTCTGAAAATCCGCGAAGATGTTGCGGGCCTCCGGCAGGGCGAAGTCCGGCACCAGCCCCCGGAAGGTGGTATAGTCGCCGCTGAAGGGCTTCAGGTCGTCGTAAATGGGGCAGGTAGGGTAGACGTAGGCGTGCTCCCACAGGTTCACGTGAAAGCCCATCTTCTTTAATTTTGCCACAAAACCGGCGGGGTCGGGGAATTTCTCCGGGTTCCACACGTAGGTGCAGGCGTAGGCGTGGGTCTGCCAGCCCGGCTCAATGCCGATGATATCGCAGGGCAGACGGTTGTCCCGCATATAGGTCGCCACGTCTAAAATCTGTTCGTCGGAATACCGCCCGTTGCAGCGGTACAGCACCCCCAGCGCCCACTCGGGTACTTCGGGGCCGCCCCCGGCCATGCGGTTATATTGGGCGACGATATCCGTGACGGTGTCGCCCTCGATGACGTAGAGATCCACTCCCTCGCAGTTGGGGACGAAGATGTTCACAAATGTGTTGCTGTCCGCCATGCGGGCGGCGTAGAGCTCGTCGGTGGAGAGCTTCACCGTATCATTCTCGTCCGGGGCAAAGCTGTCGCCGGGCTTCTGCGCGCCGAAATACAGCTCCGCGTAGCGGGCGGTGTCGATGTAAATGCCGTAGCCCTTGTTGGTGACAAAGAACGGCACCGGCGCGTGGGTGTCGCCATTAGGGGTGGCCGGGTCCGCGTTGCAGCGCAGGGTCAGCTTGCGGCCGGCGTGGTCGAATTCCCAGAAGTGCAGGCCACAGCCGTAAAAGCGGGCGTCCGCCGGGGCCTTGTATTCCAGCAGCACGCCGCCCCGCACCCGGCGGAAGGAGACGGCGGAAACGTCAAAGGCGACCTCCGTCTCTTCATAATGGAAATCCTGACAGAAGCGGGAGGGAACCAGCGGCTCCGGCGTCCCGAAGGTGATTTTTTTCATATTCTTTCTTCTCCGTTTATTTTTCAGACGGTTTTGCCTGTTCCAGTATAGCGGATCGCACGGCGTTTCGCAAGGGCGAGGGGATCTTTTTCAGAAAATATTTCTCTGCGGACGGCGGAAGGAAGGATTTGACAATTGCGGAAAAGAAATGTACAATAAAAAAAATGAGACGTTCCGGACGGAACGCGGCAAGGGAGGGCTGTCGTTTGCAGGGCAAACAGCGCTTGCGGTGGATCGATATCGCCAAGGGGATCGGCATTGTGTCGATCATTCTCGGACACCAGGGGATCCCGCTGCTGGGCTTCGTTTATATGTACCATCTGCCGGTCTTTTTCCTGCTGTCAGGCTACACCCTGAAGGCAGGGCCGGTGAACGCCGCCTTCCTTCGGGGCAAATTCACCCGGCTGATGACGCCCTATTTCCTGACGGGCGCGGCCGTGTCGGTCATGAATCTGGTCAACATGGTGCTGCGGGAGCACAAGGGTTCCGTCATCGCGGCCACACAGAACCTGGCGGAAAGCCTGCGGGCGGTGTTCTTCGCCTCCGGCACCATCACGGAGTGCGGCGGCGCCTCCTTCCCCAGCATCGGGGCCATCTGGTTTTTACCCGCGCTGTTCTTCGCGCTGACGCTGTGCCGCTTTTTGCTGCACCGCTTCCCCGACCGGCGGATGGCGGCGGGGATCGCCGTCGTCGGCGCGGCGCTGGCAACCCTTTCGGCCCAATACGTCTGGCTGCCCTTCAGCGTGCAGGCCGGCGTTTACGCCTGCCCCTTCGTGCTGGCGGGCCATTATCTGCGGCAGACCGATTGGATGGAAAAGCCCCGCCCCGCGCATCTGCTTTTCGGCGGCGCGGTCTTTGCGGTGGGGGCCGTCACCAAGCTGGGGTCGGTATTTTATATGGTCACCACCCACGCGGCCAATCTGCTGGTCACCCCCGTGATCGCGCTGGTCGCCGGGTATTTCGTGCTGCAACTCTCGCTCCTGCTGGACCGGGTCCGGCTGCTGAAGCCCGCCGCCGCCGTCGCCGCGCTGCTGGGGAGGTATTCCCTTGAGATCCTCTGCCTGCACCTGTTCGAGATGAACACGCTGGGCGTGTATTACGCGGGGCTGCTGGCGCGCCTGGGGCTGCCCCTCCGCAAGCGGACCGTGCTGCCGCTGCGTTTTTGCGTCATCGCCCTGCTGTTGGCGCTGCTGTTTGCCGCGCGAAAGCTGGGCGGGCGGCTGTGCGCGAAAAAAGCCCCCTCGGAGGGGCCAAGGGACCGGACTGTGGATCTGCTGCGCGCGGGGCTGATCGTCTCCATGATCGCGGGCCACGTGCCGCTGGACCCGACCTTCCGTACCATGCTTTACAGTGTCCACATGCCCGCGTTTATCCTGCTGTCCGGATACTTCCACCGCCCTGTCACGGCGGAAAACCTCAAAAGCCGTCTGTGGGGCCTTGTCAAAGGCCTGCGCTATTATCTGCTGTTTGCCCTGTTGTTCATGGCGGAGCACCCGCCCGCGGACTGGCCCCGGCTGGCGCTGGGGATCAGCTATTCGGACAAGCTCTTTTCCGGCGCGGCCAGCGTGGGGCCGGTCTATTTCTTCCTGCTGCTGTTCGCCGTCAAGCTGATTTATTATTTGATCGATCTGATCCCGCAGCCATGGATCAGGCGCGGGGCGCTGATCGGCTGCGTCGCCGCCGGGGTATGGCTGGGCAAGGCGGGCTGGTGGCTGCCCTGGAGCGCGGACGCGGCCCTGTTCTGCGTGGCTTTCTATCACGCCGGGGCGCTGCTGCGGCGTTACCGGGTTACGGAGTGGGCGGACGCGCACCCCTGGTGTTATTTTCTGCTGTCGCCCCTGTGGCTGTATATGACCGTGAAGGGTTCTTTGGAGCTGTCCGTGCGGAACTACGGGGAGGATTTCGGTCTGGCGATCCTTGGGGCCTGCGGCGGGTTCCTGCTGCTCTTCCTGCTGTGCCGCTGGCTGACCCGCCGTCTGCCCTCGTGGGCCGTGACCTTTTTCGGCGTTGTGGGCGAGGCCACCGCGTATATCCTGATCCTCCACACTCTCTACGGCGGCAGAATCTACGACCTGCTGGAACGGCTGCTGACCCAGCCCCTCGGCTGGCAGCGCACCAACGCCCTGCTGTGGGCCGCAGCGGCCGTCGTCCAGACGCTGCTGGGCACGGCGGCGTTCGTCGCCGTCCGCTTCCTCCGCCGCAAGGCCGCCGGCCTGCGGAAGAAACAACTGCCCGCCTGACGCCGTTTCCACGCGACGTGGATTTGCCCTTTAGGGGCAAATTGGCGTTTGGCGAGCTGTCGCTCGCCAAATCTCTCTCTTTCCAAAAGAACAGGATCCCTGCCCGGAAACGGAACAGGGGTCCTGTTTTTGACGGTGTTCATACTGTGTTGATTGCGTCCGTCAACCCTCCTGCGCCTCATGCAGAAGCTTGCGCAGCAGGGCGGCCTCGCCCGGCAGGGTCGCCGGGTCGTCGTCGGGCATGAATTCCAGCAGGCAGCAGCGGTCCTTTCCGTCAGCGGCGGCGACGCGCAGGTATTCCTTCCACCGGTCCGCCCCCTCCCGCAGGGGCCGCCGCACGCCCGGCCGGGGCCAGTGGAACACGTGGAGATTGACCACCTGCGGCAGCAGGTCGGTCAGCGCCTGAAGGTTCTGTTCAAAGGTCAGGTCTTCGTTTGGCTGCCAGTACATCTTCACGTTGTCCCTGCCGATCTCCTCCAGCAGCCGCAGGGCAGAGCGCCGGTCGTCCGTCAGGGTGTGGCGGTGGCACTCGAACGCCACGGTGAGCCCATGGGCCGCGGCGGCGTCCGCCGCCAGCCTTGCTTCCGCGGTCAGCGCCGCCCGGGCCTCCTCCGTGACCGCCGCGCTGGGGGCAGTTCCCGCCCAGACGCGCACCACCGGGGCCCCCAGGGCGAGGGCGCTGGCAAGCGTCTGCCGGAAGGCCTCTTCCGGGCGGCCGTTGGCCCCCAGCTTGTAATAAGAGCCGTAGGCGGCCACGGCAAGCCCCGCCGCCTCGGTTGCTTTGCGGATGGCGGCTGCTTTGGCG
>CAMVNL010000194.1 GCA_947168785.1 uncultured Clostridia bacterium
TGGCGGGGCGCACCAGCTTCGTCATCGCCCACCGGCTTTCCACCATCAAGAACGCAGACAACATCCTTGTGATGAAGAGGGGCGCCATTGTGGAGCAGGGCACCCATCAGCAGCTGCTGGACGCCGACGGCTTCTACGCGCTGCTGTATAACTCCCAGTACACCGACGGCATCCCGCCGGAAGATTAAGCGCAGCAAAGCCGCGCAGTCGGAAGTTATCAGTCGGAAGTCGGAAGTCCTGTAACCGAAGGAAACGACGTAAGACGAAAAAAGGTTGTTTGTGAAACGTTCCGAAAAGGATTAGTTTATACAGAAAGAAACCTTTCCCTCTGTGGACTTCCGACTTCCCACTTCCAACTTCCCACTGTCTGTCAATATCTAATCGAAAGGACCTGATCCCATGTTAAAAGGCATCTCTCCCATCATTTCCCCTGAACTGCTGAAGATCCTCTGTGAAATGGGCCACGGCGACGAGATTGTCATCGGCGACGGCAATTTCCCGGCGGCCTCCAACGCGAAGCGGCTGGTGCGGCTTGACGGCCACGGCGTGCCGGAAATCCTGGACGCGGTGCTCAAGCTCATTCCGCTGGATTCCTATGTGGAAAGCCCCGCCATGCTGATGGCCACGGGCGAGGGCGAGGCCACCCCCGCAATCTGGGCGACCTATGAGGAGATCATCAACAAGAACAACGGCGAAACGAAGATCTCTTCCATCGAGCGGTTCGCGTTCTATGAGCGCGCCCGCAGCGCCTACGCCGTTATCGCCACCGGCGAGACCGCCATCTACGCGAACATCATCTTAAAAAAGGGCGTTATCTGACCCGGTGCGGCGACGTTCCAGAGCGGAGTTCGCAGAGCGGAGATGTTCCGGAAACACCTCGTCTATCCGGCGAGCCTGCGCGAACTCATAACGTAGCACGGCGCATTGCGCCGTCTGGCGTGTCAGGGAAATACAACCTGGTTTGTTGCGAAAAACCTGTCCCATAGGGTATTGCGCTGAACAAAACGTCTCATCATGGGCAACTATTTCCTCACAGCGGCACTGAGGTGCCGCGCCACCGCCAAGATCTAAAAACTAAGAACTAAGAACTTTTTGGGAGCATCACTATGAAACGTATCCTCGCATTTGACTTCGGCGCGTCCAGCGGCCGGGCGATCCTCGGTGTCTTCGACGGACAAAAGATCGCTTTAGAAGAGATCCACCGTTTTTCCAACGACCCCGTGCTGGTGGGCGGCACCTTCTACTGGGACGTGCTTCGCCTGTTCCACGAGATCAAGCAGGGCATCCTCAAAGCCAAGCAGGCGGGCGGCTTCGATGCTGTCGGCATCGACACCTGGGGCGTCGACTTCGGCCTGCTGGATAAGGACGGCAAGCTGCTGGAAAATCCCGTCCACTACCGGGACGCCCGCAACGCCGGCATGATCGACAAGGCGGCGGAGCGCATCTCCAAAGACAGAATGTACGATATCACCGGCATCCAGTTCATGGATTTCAACACCGTCTTCCAGCTTTACAGCCTGAAGCTGAACCGGCCGGAGCTGCTGGAGCGGGCCGACACGCTGCTGTTCATGCCGGACCTGCTGGGGTACTTCCTGACGGGCAAAAAGACCGCCGAATACTCCATCGCCACCACCAGCCAATTGGTGGATATTCACACCCGTGAATGGAGCAGGGAGATGGCGGAGGCCCTCGGTCTGCCGCTCTCCATCCTGCCCCCCATCGCCCCCACCGGCGCGGTGCTGGGCAAGCTCTCCGACGACCTCTGCGCGGAGCTGGGCGTGCCCCCGGTGGACGTGATCTCCGTCTGCGGCCACGATACCCAGTCCGCCGTCACCGCCGTGCCCAGCGCGGAAAAGGATTTCGCCTTTATCAGCTGCGGCACCTGGTCGCTGTTCGGCACAGAGCTGGAAGAGCCCATCGTCAACGAGACCTCCAAGGCCTTCAACGTCACCAACGAGGGCGGCTACGGCTATTCCACCGCCTTCCTGAAAAATATCTGCGGTCTGTGGCTGATTCAGGAGAGCCGCCGCCAGTGGAAGCGGGAGGGGAGCGACTACTCCTACGCGGAGCTGGAAAAGCTGGCCGTGGCGTCGAAGCCCTTCCAATGCTTCATCGACCCGGACGCGCCGGATTTCGTCGCCCCCGGCGACATGCCCGGCCGCATCAAAGAGTTCTGCCGCCGCACCGGCCAGTACGTCCCGCAGACCGTGGGCGAGGTGGTGCGCTGCATCTATGAGAGCCTGGCGCTGAAATACCGCCACGTGTTCAACGGGCTGAAGGACTGCACCGGCAAGGAATACAAGCACATCAACGTGGTGGGCGGCGGCACCAAGGACGGGCTGCTGTGCGCCATGACGGCCGCCTCCTGCGGCGTGCCGGTCTACGCCGGTCCCATCGAGGCCACGGTGCTGGGCAACATCGCCGTGCAGCTTATGAGTCTGGGCGAGATCAAAGATATCGCCGAAGCGCGCCGCGTAATCGCCGCGGGCGAGAACCTCAAAACCTTCGACCCTGCGGATACCGCCGCGTGGGACGAGGCCTATGAGACCTATGTGAAATATTTGTAAACGGATAAAAAAATTACTGCTCCACCAATTCATACTTGAAGATTTCTGCTTGTCTAAACGCCGCAATACGGCGTCAGAAATCCTCGACAGGCGACAGCCTGTCTTGCGGTTTCTTCCTTGTCTTGCGACGTTTATACGGCGCATAAATAATTCACGATTAAATTGGTGGAGCAGTAATTGCCGCATTAATAAAACGCGCGGCGTTTTCCGAATTATAACTTTTAACTTTGAACTTGCAACTTTCATGAAATAAAAATGGATTTAACCGACATCAATACCGTCAAGCGCGTTTTATCGCGGCACGGTTTTACCTTTTCAAAATCGTTGGGGCAGAATTTCATCACCGACCCGTCCGTCTGTCCGAAAATGGCGGAACTCTGCGGCGTCACGTCCGATGCGGGCGTCATTGAGATCGGCCCCGGCTGCGGCGTGCTGACCGTGGAGCTGGCCAAAAGGGCAGCCAAGGTCGTGACCATCGAACTGGACGCCCGTCTGCTGCCGGTGCTGGCGGAGACGCTGGACGGCTGCCGCAACGTGGAGGTCCTTCACGCGGACGCGCTGAAAACCGACCTGGCTGCGCTGATCCAAGAGCGATTCCGCGGCATGCCGGTCTATATTTGCGCCAATCTGCCGTATTATATCACCTCTCCCGTCATCATGTATCTGCTGCAAAGCCGCCTGCCGGTGGAAAATATCACCGTCATGGTGCAGAAGGAGGCGGCGGAACGCCTGTGCGCGAAGGTTGGCGAACGGGAATCCGGCGCGGTGACCGTGGCGGTGGATTACTACGCGCAAGCGGAGGAACTGTTTTCCGTGGACCGCGACAGCTTCACTCCCGCCCCCAAGGTGGACAGCAAGGTGATCCGCCTGACCCCCCGTGAAGCGCCCCCGGTTGCCATCGCGGATGAAAAACGCTTTTTTGCCGTGGTGCGGGCCGCCTTTTCCCAGCGGCGCAAGACGGCGGTCAACGGCCTCTCCTCCGGCCTGTCTCTGCCCAAGGAACAGGTGACCGCGGCGCTGACGGCGGCGGGGCTGCCCGTAAACGTCCGGGCGGAAACCCTCTCCATGGCGCAGCTGGCAACGCTGACGGAGTGTTTAGGCAATAGACAGTAGGCAATAGGCAGCACGCAGCCTCAGTTGCGTCACAAAGGCGTCGATAAAATGCAGCGCGGCGCACCGCGCCGTTGAAATGGCGCGTTAACAGATTTTAGATTTTACCTCCCAAAGATTCGTTTGTTTTTTACCTGCGGATCGTTGACAAAGAAAGCTGACGTTTTATGAAAACAGGAAAATTGATCGTATTCGAGGGACTGGACGGGACCGGCAAGACCACCCAGATCCGGCGGCTGGCGCAATCGCTGGAAGCGCAGGGCGAAACGGTCTTCGTCACGGCGGAGCCCACGGATTTCCCCTCCGGAAAGCTGATCCGGCGGGTGCTCTCCGGCGAGGTGCCCAGCTCCCCCTGGTCCACGGCGGCGCTGTTCCTGGCGGACCGCATCCGTCACTGCGCCGACCCGGAGAACGGGATCGCGGCTCATCTGGCTAAAGGGGAGACGGTGATCACCGACCGCTATTATTTCTCCACCTTCGCCTATCAGGGCCATGAGACGGATCTGGACTGGACCATGCGCATGCACTACGACTGCCCGGAGCTGATCCGGCCCGATCTTGTGCTGTTTCTGACCATGCCGCCGGAAAAGTGCATGGAACGCATCACCGCGGGCCGCCCCGCCGAAGCCATTGAGATCTATGAAAACACCGAAGCGCTGGCAAAGATCAGCCGTCAGTTTGACCGGGTCTTCGAGCGGCTGAAGGACCGGGAAAACGTGGTCTATATCGACGCGGACGGCACGGTGGAAGAGGTGGCGGAACGCGTCCGCGCCGCGCTGCCGATCATCCCGAAAGGAAAACGCCATGAATCACATTAAACTTGTCCTCTTTGATTTCGACGGAACGGTGATCGACAACAGCGAGGGCATTTTCAACTGCATCCGTTATTCGCTGGAAAAGCTGAACTTTCCCGTGCCGGAGGAGGCCGTCCTCCGCCGCTTCGTGGGACCGTCCCTTTTCGACAGCTTCCGCGCCTATTGCGAGGACGACGAAGAAAAGGCGGAACGCTTCGTGGCGCTCTACCGGGAGCGGTACGCCCCCATCGGCTTCTCCGAGTGCCGCCTTTACGACGGCATGCGGGAGCTGCTTTCTCAGTTGAAGGCGGAGGGCCGCAAGGTGGCGGTCTGCTCCGGCAAGCCCTATGATTTTGTCAAAAAGATCATCCGCATGCTGGAAATGGACGAGCTGTTCGACGGCTGCTTCTGCCCCGGCTTTGCCCCTGTGGATTCCGACAAGGCGGGGCTGATCCTCGCCGCGGTGGCGCAGTTCGGCGTGGGCAAAGAAGAAACGCTGATGGTGGGCGACCGCCGGTTCGATATCGAAGCGGCCAAAAAGGCGGGCGTGCCGTCCCTCGGCGTGCGATACGGCTTCGCGGAGCCCGGCGAGCTGGAAAAGGCCGGGGCCGACCGCATCGTCGCGTCGGTGGCGGAGATCCGCCGCGCCATTGAAGACCTGGCATAAAACGATAAAGGTGCTGACGATATGAAAACCTGCATTATTTTCGGCGCGGGCGTCTATGACGCGCAGCAGCCGGCGACGACGGAGGGCTGCCTCGTGATCGCCGCCGACGGCGGCTATGCAAAGTGCCGCGCGCTGGGCATTGCCCCCGATCTCGTGATCGGGGATTTCGATTCTCTCGGCTTCGCGCCGCAGGAGGGCAGCGTAGTGAAGCTGCCGGTGGAAA
>CAMVNL010000195.1 GCA_947168785.1 uncultured Clostridia bacterium
AGGACGATATGATGAAGGTGCGTAACCTCGGCAAAAAGTCCCTTGACGAAGTTGTGGCCAAGTTGGCGCAGTTCGGTCTTACCCTTCGCCAGGAGGATGAATGATCCTCCCAGAATCTAACCTATTCAGGTATTAAGGAGTGATTTTAAATGCCCGGAACCAGAAAGCTCGGCAGATCCACCGATCATCGCAGAGCGATGATGAGAGCAATGGTAACTTACCTTTTGGAAAACGGCAGAATTGAAACCACCGTGACGAGAGCTAAGGAAGTTCGCGCCATGACAGAGAAAATGATTACTCTGGCGAAGGTCGATTCCCTTGCCCATAAAAGACAGGCCCTGGCCTATATCACCAAAGAAGCTGTCGTCAAGAAGCTGTTTGATGAGATCGCGCCCAAGTATGCCGACGTCAACGGTGGCTATTGCCGCATCACGAAGACAGGTCCCCGCCGCGGCGACGCTGCCGAAATGTGCATCATTGAACTGAAGTGATCTGAGCACAATCCGTATTTTTCACCCGGGAAGCCCTCCCGGGTGTTTTTTTATGGCTTCGTTGTTGTTTTTTTTGAGCGGCGTGCTATAATAGTAATGTCAGATCAAAATGATTGATTGTTGTACGAATAAAGCAGCCGATCAATATCCGGCAGGGAGGTGACCGCCTTGGATGAAAATACGTTCCGCGCGCCGGAGCCGGAGGACCATGACCTGCAGCACAGCGACGTCTCGCCGGACGCCGTCGGTACAGACGGTCGCTTCCGGGAGGATCATGACCTTCCCGGGGCGGATTATATCAGCCACGCCTCGGCGATTTTCAACTTTACCGAAGAACCGGAGCCGGAAAAAGGGAAGGCGGCGGAGGCGGAGTTGGCGGAGCCGCAGACGCGGGTGGTGACCTCCGCGCCCTATTCCCGTGAAGATCCTCTTTTGAAGCGGGATACGGCGCCGCGCCCCGTTGCTGTAAATAATGCGGAACGCTACGCGCCGCCGGAACCGCCTGCGCGCGAAACGGCGTTTTTCCCGGAGGAAGGGCCCATACCGCCGTTCCTCGCTCAAAAACCACCCGTGAGCCCCCATGCGTCGCCCGTTGCCCCGGCGCCGGTCGCAGCGCAGTCAAAGTTCGACCGGTCCGCTGCCGCGGTCCCGGACGCGTCGCTGATGCCGGAGATGACAGAAAAGGCCGCGCGGCGTTCTCCGTCAAAGGTTTTTTTCGTGATGTTGGCCGTCTTTCTGTCGCTGGCGGCGGTCGCCGCAGGCACAGTGCTGTATTGTCTGCTGAACGGTAATCCCTTTGTGAAAGAGGCGGCGCAAATCAACGTGCCCGCCGCAATGCCGGAAACGACGGAGGAGATCGTCGAATTTTATCGCATCGCTGCCAACGCGGTGGCGCAGGACGGCATGGCGGGCTTTCGCAAAAAGCGGTGGCAGACGGTCTCCGATCTGGAATTGACCGGTATTGACCTGGTGGACGGCATCGTCAACGGGCTTCTGCGGCAATACGTCACGCCGGAGGAGCGGGCCAGATCGGAATCCTTCGTCAAGGAATCGCAGGAGGCCAAGGACGCCTTTCCCGCGTTCACGCTGAAAGATCTTTCCTATGTGAAAACGGCGTCATGCGTCCGCGTGGGGGATAATTATCAGATCACGATCGTATTCCAGCATGAGGACACGCCCCATGAGAACAACAGCTTTCTCGGGCAGGCCACCGATGCGGTGATCTTCTGGGATACGCAGATCGAGCCTATTCTGGCGGAGATCTCGCAGCTGAGGGCCTATGAGGACGTTCACGTGGATTTCCGCGACGTGACCATCGCAGCGGAAGTCACCTCCGATGGGCAGTTTTTGTCGCTGCGGCATACCGCGCCTGCCGATATCACAATCGGCTCTGCCCGGTTCAGTATTTTTACTTTTACGGATAAGTCGCTGCAGTTGGAAAGCACGGTTGAATACACCGATTTTCGTTATTATTAATGCGGCGATTAAACAATTGTAAATAAAGGACGTTATTTTGCCGCATTAATAATACGATCATAACGCCGTTTTTTGCCGTTTTACGGCAAAAAACATGGCGAAATATTACTTCGGCAATAAGAAAGTCGTCGTTCATTTTTTTAAATATTAAATTGCCGAAGTAATAAAAGGAGGAATTTCTGATGTTATCACGCGTTATCAGCTTTTTTCTGTCTTTGGTGACGGCGTTTGCCGCCATGTTCCCGGCGGTCTTCGGCAGCCCGAACCGGAATCCGGAGCAAAAGTCCGATATTCGCCCCGATACGTGGGCGGCGGTGGACGGGCTCGGTCGTACGCTACCCGTCAAAGGGGAGGTGCGGGAGAAGAACGACCGCAAATTCGTCGGCATGTTCTACTGGATCTGGCACACGAATTTCGCGCAGTCGCTTTCGGCCCGGAACGCAACGGAGATCCTCGCGGAACACCCGGACATTCTGCACGACTTTGATTCTCCCCTGTGGGAGAACACCTACAGCGGTTATCCCTATTATTGGAACAAGCCGCTGTTCGGCTATTACCGCGATACGGACGCCTACGTGCTGCGCAAGCACGCAGAGCTGCTGGCCGACGCGGGGGTGGACGTGATCGTCTTTGACTGCACCAACGGCACCGCCACGTGGGATGAGAGCTATGAGGCGCTGTTCGAGGTGTTCGAGTCCGCGAAGGAGGACGGCGTCAACGTGCCGCAGGTGGCCTTTATGCTGCCCTTCAACGACAGCGCGGATACGACTACCTCGCTGAAAAACCTGTATGAGCGCATCTATTCCAAGGACAGATACCGCGACCTGTGGTTCTTCTGGGACGGGAAGCCGCTGATCATGGCGCATTCTTCCGGGCTTGACAGAAAGGATGCGACACAGAAGGCCATTTTGGACTTCTTCACCTTCCGGCAGAACGATCCGGGGTATTTCTCCGACGATACGCAGTATTTCAAAAAGACGTGGGGTTGGTGCAGTACTTACCCGCAGGCGCGCTACGGCATATCGGCCAACGGCCGCGTGGAGCAGATGTGCGTTTCCGTGGCGCAGAACGCCGCGGATGGGCAGCTTGTCGCCATGAACGCGGAGGGCAACGTCCATGGCAGAGGCTTTTCCGAGGGCGACTACGCCTATTCTTATGAGACGGCGGGGAAGACCGTGACGGTCAATTCCGACACGGAAAACGCCCTGTTGTACGGCGTCAATTTCCAGCAGCAGTGGGACAACGCCATCGCAGCCGATCCGGATTTCATCTTTGTCACCGGCTGGAACGAGTGGATCGCCGGGCGCTGGCAGGAATGGCAGGGAACGCCCAACGCCTTCCCCGATCAGTTCAGCGATGAATTCAGCCGTGATATCGAGCCGGCGGATGGGATTTTGAAGGACCATTTTTATTATCAGCTGGTCGCCAATATCCGCCGTTTTAAGGGCGTCTCCGCCGAACCGGTACAGGCGGCGGGGGTGAAAACCTACTTCCACTACGCGAACAGCACTCTGCCGCGTGACAGCGAAGGCTGGCAGGGCGAACACTTCGCGTCGGACACCATGCGCAACGACTTCGTCAAGGTGGCAGTGCGCGACGACGGGAGCTATATTGATATGACGGTCTATACCAAGGACGATATCACGCCGTACACCGATCCCGCGTGGATGCGGATCTTCATTGATACCGACCCCACCGGCGTTTCCCCCAATTGGGAAGGCTTTGAATACGTGATCAACCGTGAAAACGCCACGGAGGGCGAGGTGCGCGTGGAGCGCTCCCTCGGCGGCTGGGCGTTTGAGCAGACCGGCACGTCCGCCTATACCGTCAATGGCAACCGCATGACGCTGAAAATCCCCGCCGCGGCGCTGGGGCTGACGGAGGGACGGATCCATTTCAACTTCAAGCTGTCTGACAATATGCAGACCGACGGCGATATCATGGATTTCTACAAAAGCGGCGACGTGGCCCCCGGCGGCAGATTTACATTCGTCTATTGAGAATTGTTTTTCTTAAAATGAAACGGGATCGAATCCAACCCATCGTGCGTTGAGATACGATCCCGTTATTTTATATAAGATTATGCGGATTCTTTTTTTTCCAAGGGAAGGCCGTGTTCATAGAGGTATTCCGGAGCAATATCGATATCGCCGTCCTGCCATACCGTAACGCCGTAATCAATGTAAACCCCGTTCCAGATATCGGTCTCTTTCAGAGGATGAAAAGCAGGCATATCCAGCAGCGGAGTAAAATCAAATAGCTTGATTTCCCCTGTGCTGAACCTTATCCAAAGCTGATGATCCGGCAGAGGTCTCACGCCGGAAACCGTAATCGGTTTTTTCTGCTCACCGGCGTAAGCGATCCCATCTTGTATATACATCTGACGCCTCCTTATCTCAAAGGTTCGATTTTTCCGAACGGTTCATTCCTCACGGCGTTGTTCCATGCTTTATATCATTCTTCCTCATGGATCGCTGCCCAAGCCTAAACAAGTTTCAGTTGCTTTACGGGCAGGCTGCCCGCAATCAGTTCTCCGTCGATCCCGACGGAAGCCGTGTATTCCGCGTAATAAACATGAGAATGCGGTTTATGGTGCTGTTCATTATCCGAATAAATCATTTTGATGGCAATATTATAAAACCGACTTAATTCCGGCAAGGCGCTCAACTCCTATGCCTTTATTATATACGAAAATCAATTGCTTATCAACCCCGTTTTTTCTGTCATTCGGGGAAAAGCTGCAATATGTATAACAGCCCGTCCAAGGATATGATTCAGGAGCAATTGTCAAAAAGCAAAAGCTTGAAAGTAGGCAATCGAATGGTTGCCTCCGGGGGCACAAAACAACAATCCCCCGCAGATGGAACGTTATCGTTTGTCTGCGGGGAATTTATCTTTGTTATCAATGCGCTGGCGCGTTTATTTGAACATGATCAGCAAAAAGCCCGCGGCCACCGCGGAGCCGATCACGCCGGCCACGTTGGGGCCCATGGCGTGCATCAGCAAAAAGTTGGTGGGGTTGTATTTCCGTCCCTCGTTCTGCGCCACGCGGGCGGCCATGGGAACGGCGGAAACGCCCGCCGCGCCGATCAGGGGGTTGATCTTGCCCTTTGTCACGATATACAGCACCTTGCCGATCAGCACGCCGCCGGCGGTGGAGAACATGAACGCCACCAGGCCCAGCACTACGATCTTGATGGTTTTCCACTGGATGAAATCCATGCCGTTGGCCGTCGCGCCGACGCAAACACCCAGCATGATAGTCACAATGTTCATCAGCGCGTTTTGCGCCGTGTCGGAGAGGCGGTCCACCACGCCGGATTCCCGGAACAGGTTGCCCAGCATCAGCATACCCAGCAGC
>CAMVNL010000196.1 GCA_947168785.1 uncultured Clostridia bacterium
GGAAAACTGAACCTCTTTGATAGCGGGCACGCCGCCCTGCTCTTCATAGGAGGGGTGATACGCCCGCATATAGGGCAGATCATAGACACGGTCCAGCTCATCGGTGGTCAGCGGGTCCATGGGTACGTTCTGCACCACCATTTTTTTGCCGTGCTTCTGTTTAAGCAGCTTGCCGCGGAAAAAATCCTGCTCGTCCTGCTGCAGCCGCGCCGCCACGGCGTACTCCTTTTTGTTGGCGGAGACGTTCTCAAAAGAGGGGCATTCAACGCCGCCGTAGGGCGTTTCGGCGGGCTCGCACACGTAGCAAACGCCCTTGAGATCCCGCATGTCGGAGGGCTTCTCTCCTTTTTTCAGCCGGTCGGCAATGGCCACGGTCTGCTTTTCCCCCATGCCGAAGGAGAGCAGATCCGCCCCGGAGGAGATCAGAATGGAGGGACGGACGGCGTCGTCCCAGTAGTCATAGTGAGCAAAGCGGCGCAAAGACGCCTCCAGCCCGCCGATAATGATGGGGATATCCCCGTAGGCCTGCCGGATCAGACGGCAGTAGACCTCCACGGCCCGGTCGGGGCGGCGGCCGCTTTTGCCGCCGGGAGAATACAAATCCTCGCTGCGGCGGCGCTTGGCGGCGGTGTAGTGGGCCACCATGGAATCAATATTGCCGGAGGAGACGAAAAAGCCCAGCAGGGGCCTGCCGAACCGGGTGAAATCCTTGACGGAATGCCAGTCCGGCTGGCTGAGAAACGCCACACGGTAGCCGGCGTTTTCCAGCACGCGGGTGATGATGGCCGCGCCGAAGGCCGGGTGATCCACGTAGGCGTCGCCGCAGACGTAAACGAAATCCACGTCCGCCCAGCCTCGCTCCTCCATATCCTGTTTTGAAACGGGTAAAAACATATCAGTCGTCGGCGTCTTCGGTAATCACGTCAAAGGGAGGATCGGACGGGAGCTCTTCGCCGCCCGAAGCGTTCGACATGGCGTTCATTTCATACCACTGTGCCTTGGTCACCAGCACCTTACGGGGCTTGCTGCCCTCGTGGGGACCCACGATGCCCTTTTCCTCCAGCGTATCCATGAGCCGGCCGGCCTTGGCAAAGCCGAGGCTCAGATGGCGCTGCAGCGCGGAGATCGAAGCCTTTTCAGGCGTATTGACAAACAGCTCGATGGCCCGCATCAGCAGGTCGTCGCCGGAATCCACGCCGCCGGAGGAATCCGCGTCGGAAGCTCCCTTCTTCTTATCGGCTACCGCCTGACGCTCGATCTCCTGCTGGACGTTATCGTCATACTGCGCGGCGCCGTTGGCCTTGATAAAGTTGATCACGTTGTCGCATTCCGTGGGGGAAATAAACGCGCCCTGCACACGGATGGGTTTCGGCACACTGACCGGGAAGTAGAGCATATCGCCCTTGCCCATCAGCTTTTCCGCGCCGGCCTGATCGATCATGGTCCGGGAGTCGATCTGCGACTTCACGGTCAGGGCGATCCGGCTGGGGATATTCGCCTTGATCACGCCGGTGATGACGTCCACGGAGGGGCGCTGGGTAGCGACCACCAGATGCATACCGGCTGCGCGGCCCATCTGTGCGATCCGCTGAATGGAATCCTCCACCTCGGCGGGGGCCACGGTCATCAGATCCGCCAACTCGTCCATGATGATGACGATCTGCGGCATCTTTTTCAGATCCTCCCTGCCCTCGCAGAGGCTGTTATAGGAGCCGATATCCCGCGCGCCGTTTTCATTCAGCGTCTTATAGCGGGACAGCATTTCCGTCACGGCCCAGCCCAGCGCGCCGGAGGCCTTGCGGGGGTCGGACACCACGGGCACCAGCAGATGGGGGATACCGTTATACCGGCTGAATTCAACGGTCTTGGGGTCGATCAGCAGCAGCTTCACCTCATCCGGGGTGGCTTTATACAGGATGCTGGCGATCATTGTGTGCAGGCAGATGGATTTACCGGAGCCGGTGGTGCCGGCCACCAGCAGATGGGGCATACTGGCGATATCGCAGAAGATCACGTTGCCTGCGATATCCTTACCCAGCGCCACGTTCAGCTTGCTTTTCGCCTCTCTGAACTCCGGCACGTCGATGATCTCACGGAAGGTGACGGAGGTCTTGTTTTTATTGGGGATCTCAATGCCGATGGCGGCTTTATTGGGAATGGGCGCTTCGATCCGCAGCCCGGCGGGCGCCGCCATGTGCAGCGCCAGATCGTCGGAAAGGCCGACGAATTTGCTGATCTTGACGCCGGGGGCGGGGGAAAGCTCATACCGGGTCACGGTAGGCCCGGGCACCACGCCCACGATGGTGGCGCTGACGTTGAAGCTGTTCAGGGCGGCGATCAGCTTTTCCCCGTTGGCTTTCAGCTCGGCCTCATTGTAGCCCTTCTGATTGAGGACGGGCCGGCTGAGGCAGTCCAGCGGGGGCATCTGATAGACCACCGGAGCCGTTTCCGCCACCGCGTTATCCAGCATTTCGTTGAGCTCGCTGGCCTCTTTTTTCGTCAGAGGCGGCAGCTTCTCCTTCTGTTCCTCCTCGGCGGGCGCGGGTTCCTGCGGAAAAATGCTGATCAGGGAAGGCTCGTCCGACGGCTTGTGGACGGGGATCTCCGCCGGCGGCTGGGGTTCGGTATGGTCCTCTTTTGTCCGGATGGGGAACTCGCCCAGATGCTCAAAAGCGCTGAACAGATCCTCCTGCTCTTCCTGCTGCCCGGCGGAGGCGGGCTGCTTTGCCGCCGCTTTCCGTCCCTTTGCCTTCACTGCGGGCGCATCCCCCGCGGCCTCAGGGTTATTCTGATAGAAATCGCCCACGATGGCGGCGGGATCCACGTCGGGATTCTTCCGCTGGCGGCGTTCCTCTTTGATGCGTTCATATTCCGTGCGGCGTTTTTCAATGACCTCTCCCGTGGCGGCGGAAACCTTCTTCGCGGGCTTTTCCATTTCAGAGAACAGCCGGAACAGCGTAATGCCGAACAGCAGCATCAGGTCGGCGATCAGCAGCATCACGCTGATGATATCCGCCACGATCTTTGATTTTGAGATGGCGAACAGCGCGCCGCCGCAGACCGCGCCGAACACGCCCCCGTTGGAAACGGCGCTGCTCTTCTGATCCATCACGGCATTGTACACGTTTTTGATGGCGTCGCCATAGGCCACCGCCTCGTCCGCCACCGTGTTGATATGCACCAGCCCGCAGACGATCAGCAGCAGGACGAACAGCTCCGCCGCTTTAAAATAATAGGTGTTGTTCTGCCGGTTCATCACGTTGACGACGCCGAAAAACAGCACCGCCAGCGGAATATAGTAACCGCACAGGCCTGTCACGGCAAAGTAGAAAAGATGGATCTTATTCCAGAAGGAGCCGTCTCCCCCCGCGAAAAGCATCACCACCGCCAGCAGAAGGCCGAACACAAAGATCACCGTCGCCTTGAACTCCTGCCGGAAGATCACGTCGGAGAGGGTCATCTGACTGCTCTTTTTCTTCGACTTGCCTTTCGTATTTTTTTTGGAAGCAGACGTTTTCGTCTGCGTTTTTTTCTTAGTCGTCTGAGCCAACTTGCTTTGCGCTCCTTATCTTAATTTGAAATAATATTATATCTTATTTTTTATCAAAAAGCAATACCGTATTTTTAATTTACTTGTAAAGGCAAATAGCTTTACGTTGACAAGTGTTTTCCTTTACGATTATGCGCTGTTTTTTGAAGCCGGAGGATCGCCGCTCCTCCGTCGGCAGTTGCTTGATTCATAATGTTTATGGAGAAATGAGAAGATAATAATTGACAAGAGCGCGTCATTTGTATTAAAATAAATATCGATTCTGTGTAAAAATGAGGTGCAAAGAACCATGGGCTACAATTTAGCGCAAAAAATCATCCGATCGCATCTCGTCTCGGGGGAGATGATCCCCGGGACGGAGATCGGTCTTCGCATTGACCAGACGCTGACGCAGGACGCCACCGGCACGATGGCGTACCTCCAGCTGGAAGCCATGAACATCGACCGGGTCAAAACCGAGCTGTCCGTGGCATACATCGACCACAACACGCTGCAGAACGGCTTTGAAAACGCCGACGACCATCGGTTCATCCAGACCGTAGCCCAAAAGCGGGGCATCCGGTTCTCCCGGCCCGGCAACGGCATCTGCCATCAGGTCCATCTGGAGCGGTTCGGCGTGCCCGGCAAGACGCTGCTGGGCTCCGACAGCCACACCCCCACCGGCGGCGGCATCGGCATGCTGGCCATGGGCGCCTGCGGCCTTGACGTGGCGGTAGCCATGGGCGGCGGCACCTATTATATCCCCATGCCGAAGATCGTCAACGTGGAGCTGACCGGAAAGCTCTCCCCCTGGGTGGCGGCGAAGGACATCATTCTGGAGCTGCTGCGGATCATGACAGTCAAGGGCGGCGTTGGCAAGATCGTGGAATACACCGGCGAGGGCGTGAAGACCCTCTCCGTGCCGGAGCGCGCCACCATCACCAACATGGGCGCGGAGCTGGGCGCCACCACCTCCATCTTCCCCTCCGACGAGACGACGCTGGCCTTCCTGAAAGCGCAGGACAGAGCGGACGCCTACACCGAGCTGAAGGCAGACGAGGACGCGTTCTACGACGCATATATCAAAATCGACCTTTCCTCCCTCGTTCCGCTGGCGGCCATGCCCCACATGCCCGACAAGGTCAAGACCGTGGAGGAGATCGGCCCCATCACCATCGACCAGGTCTGCATCGGCTCCTGCACCAACTCCTCGCTGTTCGACATGATGAAGGTGGCGGCGATCCTTAAAGGCAAGACCGTTGCGGAGAACGTCAGCCTGACCATCTCCCCCGGCTCCAAGCAGGTGCTCACCATGCTCTCCGAGAACGGCGCGCTGGCGGATATGATCGCGGCGGGCGCGCGGATCCTCGAAAGCGCCTGCGGCCCCTGCATCGGCATGGGCCAGTCCCCCAACTCCAAGGGCATCTCCCTGCGGACCTTCAACCGCAACTTTGAAGGCCGCTCCGGCACCGCCGACGCGGGCGTGTATCTGGTCAGCCCCGAGGTGGCGGCGGCTTCCGCCGTGGCGGGCTGTCTGACGGACCCGAGGACCCTCGGTAAATTTCCCGAGATCGTCCTTCCCGACCACTTCCTCATCAACGACAACATGATCCTGCTGCCCGACGCGCCGGACAAGGCGAAGGACAGAGAGGTGATCTACGGCCCCAACATCAAGTCTGTGCCGCTGGGCCACGCGCTGGAGAAAGATATCTCCACCAAGGTGCTGCTGAAGGTGGGCGACAACATCACCACCGACCACATCATGC
>CAMVNL010000197.1 GCA_947168785.1 uncultured Clostridia bacterium
AAAATCCGTTTCAAAAGTTACTTTTGTCAAGAGCGGCACTGAGGTGCCGCGCTACGATGATATTGCCCCTCGCAAACATTGTCGCGCTGCTTCGCTTGGAGCACTCGCATCGCTCTGTGTTTGCTCACCAAAACCGCCTCGCTTCATCCGCCACTGGCGGCGCTTCGGCGGTTTTGCCCCGACAAATCCCATTTTCCCGGCAAAGGGTATTGACAAAGCCCGGGGGAATGTGGGAAAATAAAAAAGGATATATTCTTGTTTTTCCCCGGCGGCAGACGGCGATCATGCCGCGCCGGGACGTCACCTGTTTTTCACTTTTCCTTTATACAGTAAAAGAGGCAAAAACGGAAAAAGGAGTGAGCGCGGCCATGGCAAACTGTCCCAAATGCGGCGAGCATCTGCGGCTGATCGACTGGAAGCAGAAATGCCCCCACTGCGGCGTCAACCTGATCCTCTACGACCGGCAGGAACGGCTGATGCAGGAAGCGGACGTCGCGGAGGTGCAGCACTATCATTTTCAGAAAAAAATCGACCGGCTGAAGACTGCCTTTATCGGCTCAAAGCCCGCCATTGCGCGGATCTTCACCTCCCTTTTACCCGTCGGGGCCCTGTTCCTGCCCGTCTGGAAGCTGACGGCGCCGGAGGGCTTTGCGCAGTTATCCGGGAACGTGACGGTCATCAACGTCTATAACGCGGTGCGGGAGTGCGACCTGGGGGCGCTCTGGCAGCGCTCGCCCCTGCTGACGGCAGGCGTTTTCTCGCTGGCGCTTTCCGTGGTGCTCCTGCTGCTGCATTTCATCCTGCTGACGCTGGCCTGCTCCCCCAAGGCAAAGCCCCGCGGGGTCACGCTGGACGTTCTTTTGCTGCTGACGTCTCTTCTGCCCGCCGCCGTGCCCTTCCTGCTGCCGAAGGACGGCCCCTTCACCGGCACGACGGGGATCGGCGCGTATCTCTACCTCGGCCTGATGCTCGTCAACGCAGCGGTGGACCTCTGGGTGCTGTGGCACCCGGTGGAGATCGTCCACAAGCAGTGCTACGTGGGCGGCATCCCCATCGAAGAATACTTTGAGATGGAAAAGACCATGACGCGGGAGGCCATCCGCGCCGAGCAGTACCGCCGGCTGCAGGAACGGTACGACGCAAAGCAGGCTGCCTTTGAGGCCGCCGAACGGGAAAAGGAGGCGCACGCGAATGGATGACAACACCAACGCCGTGACGGCGCAGGTCCCCGAAGCACAGGCGCCGGAAGTGAACCAGGCGTACATGGACCGCCTGTTCTGTTCCACCAAAGAGCGCATCTCCTACGTGACCTATAAGGCGCTGGGGGGCATCACCCTCGGCTCCAACGACGTGGGCTCAAGCCTGTGGCTGTATAAGATCTTCGGCGTGCTGCCGGAAAGCTACGCCAACGCCATGGCGGGGCTGCGGATCTACGACATGATCAACGACCCGCTCTCCGCCGCCATCATCGACAACATGCGCACCCGGTGGGGCAAATTCAAGCCCTTCCAGTACCTCTCTTTGCTGCCCGGCGTGATCATGGGCGTGTTCAGCTGCTTTATGCCCCTGTTTGCCAACGCCTGGGGGCTGGACGCGGCGGGCAGGCTTCTGATGCTGATGATCTTCAACTATATCAACGAGACCACCGGCGCGTTTTTCGGCGGGGGCGGTTACATCGACAACGTCTTCACGCCCAACCCCAACGAGCGCACCTCGCTGCTGGTCAGCGCCAAGTTCGTGGGAGACCTGATCGCCAAATTCCCGGGGCAGATCCTGTCCTTCCTCTACGACCTTATCAACAACGGCGTGATGAAGGGCTCCATGACCAACGTCTTCGTCACCACCAAGACCGTCGTATGGGTGGTCGCCATCGTGCCCACCATCTTCTGGTACATCAACAGCCGCGAGCGGGTGCCCCAGTCGGAAAAGCCGCCCCACCCGGTGAAGGGCGTGCTTTCCGTCTTCCGCAACCGGCCCCTGCTGATCTCCACTCTCTGCGACCTGGTGGGCGGCATCGACGTGGGGGCGGACGAGGCCCTGTACCGCAACGACGTGCTGAAATTCAACACCATCGGCATGGTGGCGGGCATCCCCGGCATGCCTCTCTCCTACGCCAGCTACGCTTTCGTGCCGAAGTTCCGGGCGCGGTTCTCCACCAAGACCCTCTGGTTCTTCCAGAGCGGCTCCATCGTCGTTTCCGAAGCGCTGTTCTTCTTCGTGGGGATGATCGGCGGCAAGGAGAACGGATGGTACCTGAAAAAGCTCCCCATGACCATCGCCTTCGGCGCGGGCAACATGCTGGAAATGGTCTTCTACGCCACCAAGGGCATCATCAAGGATGAGATCAACTACGAGGTGCTGGACTACTGCGAGTGGAAGAACGGCTTCCGGGTGGAGGCCACCATCGGCATGATGAAGGGCTATTTCAACAAGATCAAGGACATGCTGCTGCAGCTCATCAACTCCCGCCTGCTGCAATCCTGGGCGGGGTACCAGATCGGCGAGGACGCCATTCAGACCACGGAGACCAAGTGGCGCATCTTTTTGCTGGCCCACGGCCCGCACCTGATCTTCGACCTGCTGGGGCTGATCCCCATGATCTTCTACAACATCGACAAACCCATGCGGGAAAAAATGTATCTCGACCTGGAGCGCACCCGTGCCGCCCAGGCGGCGAGGGCCACCGCCGGAGAACCCGGCGGGCAGGCGCAGGAACACTGACATCATGATGAAACAACGCATTTCCGTATTACTGATCGCCGCCCTGCTGCTGACGGGGCTGACGGCCTGTTCCGGCAAGGGCGATCTGATCTTTTACGCCGCGGTGGACGCCCCGGCAAAGGGCTTCGATCCCCAGATCGTCTCAGACGAGACGGGAAGGATGATCGTCCGCGGCTGCTATGAGGGCCTTGTCACCGTGGCAGCCGACGGCAGCGTCGCCCCGGGCGTAGCCTCCTCCTGGACGGTCAGCCCCGACGGGCTCACCTACTTTTTCACGCTGCGCCCCGACGCGGCGTGGCACCTGACCAGCAACGCGCAGGAACAGCTGGCAAACCGCCTGCCGGACAATTTTCCGCTGACCGTCACGGCCTACGACTTTGAATTTGCCCTGCGCCGGGCGGTGGACCCCGCCATGGGCTCCCCCGACGCCTTCCGGTTCATGAACATCGCCAACGCCGAGGCCATTCACCAGAGCAAAGCCGCGCCGGAGACCCTGGGCGTTTACGCCATTGACGCTCACACGCTGCAGATCAACCTGACGCGGCCGCAGAGCAACTTTCTGACCGTGCTGGCGGAGCCCGCCGCCATGCCCTGCAACGAGGTCTTTTTCAACGCCTGCATCGGCCGGTACGGCACCTATATCAAGTTTATCCTGTCCAACGGGCCCTATTATCTCTCCCGCTTCGACGAGAACTCCTACCGGCTGAACCGGAACCCCGACTATCACGGGGAACACCCGGGCAACGCGGACTATCTGTGGTATTATTACGTGGCCGACCGGAACAACCTGCTCAAGGATCTGGCGGACAGCGAATATTCCTGCGCGGCGCTGACCGCGGAGGAATACGGCAGGCTGCACGTCAAAAGCGGCTTTACGGTGCAAGAAAACCGCAATCTGCTGCGCAGTCTGGTGTTCAACCTCAGCAACCCGGTCCTTTCCAACGCGGACCTGCGCAAGGCGCTGGCCAGCGCCACGGATACCGCCGCCATTGCCGCCAACGCGGGCCAAACACTGAACGCCGGCTACGCCCCGGAAAGCGCCGCCAGCAGGCTGGTGGGGTCCCATCCGAATCTTTACAATGAGGAAAAAGTCTACGACTATCTGCAAAAGGCGCTGGAAGCGCTGGACAGCGACTCCGTGGAACTGACGCTGCTGTGCGAGGAGCAGCACGCCGATACGATGCGCAAGCTTTTACAGGAGTGGCAGAAGCTTCTGGGGGTGGCGGTTTCGGTCAACATCAGCACCGTCACCGCGCAGGAGCTGCAGGACGCCGTTTCCACCGGCGGCTATCAGATCGCCTTTTACCCGGTCGAGGCGAAGACCTTCAGCACCTATGACTATTTCGGCGCGTTCACTTCTTTCTCCGGCGACAACTTCGCCCATTATGCCTCCGCCACCGCCAACCTGCTGGTCAACACCCTTTATTCGGACGACGACATGAAATTCGCCGCCTGCTACCGCTCGCTGGAAAACCTGCTGGCCTCTGACGTGTTCATGCTGCCCGTGTGGGATGAAAGCACCTATTTCGTCTGTACCAAGGACGTTTCAGGCGTGGATTACCGCGGAGGGGATCAGCTGTATTTCGGGGAAGCGACAAAATCGTAAGCCTTTTTAATGCGGAATTCGGAATGCGGAATGCGGAATTATTGAGAGGGAAGGGTCTGAAATGATCTACAATAATGCAGTCAGAGATAAAAGCAAAGCGTTTGCCCTTCAGATTATCCGTTTATACCGATATTTATGCGTTGAACACGAATTCGTATTATCAAAGCAGATTTTGCGAAGCGGCACAAGCATCGGCGCAAATATCCGTGAAGCGCAAAGAGGGCAAAGCAAACCTGACTTTTATTCAAAAATGAATATTGCACTAAAAGAAGCAGATGAAACTGCCTATTGGCTTGAACTCCTGTATGAAAGCGATTTCATTGACAAATCAACGTTTGAACCACTGTATTATAATTGCGAAGAGCTTATCAAATTATTGACTTCTATCACAAAAACGCAACCTAAATAATTCCGAATTCCTCATTCCGAATTCCGCATTTTAACATTTACCGAAAAGGAGACTTACCCCATGTCTATCATTCGTCCCTTCCGGGCGGTGCGCCCGAAAAAAGAATACGCCGCGCAGGTGGCGGCGCTGCCCTACGACGTCATGAATTCCGCCGAGGCGCGGGTCAAGGTGCAGGGCAATCCCCTGTCCTTCATCCACGTGGATAAGGCCGAGGTCGATCTGCCGGAGGGCGTCGATCTTTACTCCGACGCGGTCTACGCCAAGGCGGCGGAAAACCTGCAAAAGCTCTCCGACGAGGGCGTTTGCTTCACAGAGGACGCGCCGAAGCTGTATATCTACCGCCAGCAGTGGAACGGCGTGTGCCAGACGGGCATCGTGGGCTGCGCCTCCGTGGACGACTACCTGAACGGCGTTATCAAGCGCCACGAGCTGACCCGTGCCGACAAGGAGGAGGACCGCATCCGCCACGTGGATACCTGCAACGCCAACACCGGCCCCATCTTTCTGGCCTATCGCCGCAGCGGCGTCATTGACGCGGTTTTACCCGGTTCTATACT
>CAMVNL010000198.1 GCA_947168785.1 uncultured Clostridia bacterium
TATCAGGACAACCTGGACCACGCCGAAAAGACCGCGAAGGCCTTCAAGGAGCTGGGCGTTCCCTTCATCGCCAGCTACGAGGGGCAGAATTTCAATCTGGAGCAGAAGACCACCGACGGCCATGACTGGGTCCACCGGGGCGACGGCACCCATCTGCTGCGCCTGACGCGGGACTATATGGAAAAGCTCAACAGCGAAAACAACTGCATGGGCTTTATGTACGACGAGCTGGAGCACGTCATCATCAACCGAAACATCTCCATCGCGCTGGCTTCCAGGTTCAGGGAAGACCATCCGGCCTTCCCCGTGTCCGTCAGCCGCGACCCGGTGGTGCAGGGCGAGCTGTTAAGCTCCCAGCTGCGGGACTACGCCGCGGAGCTGAAGAACTTCGGCGCCAAGACCGTCTCCGGCGAGCACGTCTTTCCGGTGCTGTTCCATCTGTTCGCCAAAAACGGTATCATCCCCAATTTCAAATCCCAGAAGGAATCCTTCTCCAACGTGCAGTTCGCCATCGCGGCGGGCGCGGCCAAGCAGTACGGCATGCCCCTGTGGAACTGCGTGGACCTGTGGTGCCGCATGACCTACCCCGGCCATTCGGCCCGGGAAATGTATAACAATCTGGTGTTCGCGTACCTGGCTGGCGTGGATCTGGTCTACGTGGAGAGCGTCGACGCCTTTATGGATAACGAGGGGCATCTCACGCCCTACGGCGAACAATTCCGCGCCTTCTGCGATGAATACAAGGGCAAAGAGCGGGATTACGACGTGGCGGATTACCGCCCCGAGATCGGCATCGTCCGATACGACGATACCTTCTGGGGCCAGGGCCGGGTGCGCTGGATGTGGCGCAACATGCTCTTCGGCAACCCCGCCATCAAAGCGGACCAAAAGTGCAAAGAGTGGATCAAGGTCTTCAACATGATCACCCACGGCGAGACCGGCAAGGGCGGCATCTCCTGGGGCCGGGTGGAGCTGCGCTCCCTGACCCGCCACCGCTCCTTCGCCACCATGAACAACGCCGTGGTCTACGACGAAAACGCCGCGAAGAAGGATCTGGAATCCCTGAAGCTGTGTTTCCTCTGCGGCTACAAGATCAGCGACGCAACCCTTGCTGCCGTGCGTGAGCTGGTAAAGGAAAACGGCCTGACCGTGGTGACCTCCGAACGGTTCGCCCCCAAGGGCTTCACCGTGCCGAAGGGCCGGCCCTTCGGGGAGATCGCCGACGGAAAGGGCACGTGGATTGTCACAGAGGACTTCGGCTCCAAAAAGCTGGAAAAGCGGCTGGCGCCCTTCCTCGGCAACAAGGGAGAAATGCGCTACGTCTTCGGCGATAAAGAGCTGCGGATGAAGATCGACGAGGACGGGGACGGCTATACCATCTTATGAAAAAACTGATCGCAACGGATTTTGACGGCACCTTCATCCGGGGCGGCGTGATCGACCCCGGTTATCACACGGACATCCGGGCCTTTCGGGAGGCGGGCGGCCTGTTCGGCTTCGTTACCGGCCGGGGAACGGACTTTTTCGACACGATGAGGGAATACGGCGTGACGGCGGACTATCTGCTGCTGTATAACGGCGCCCTGCTGGCGCTGCCCGACGGGACAGTGGTGAAGGAATCCCTCATCCCCCGTGAGACCTATGCGGCGCTGGAGGCGTTTTTCGCGTCGATCCCCGACACCTGTGAATACGCACACGCCGGAGAGGCGGCGTTTTACCATCAGTATTTCGCCTGGTACGATACCGTCGGGCGGTCGGTGGAAGTCGCCGCCGAGGTGGAACGAAGCTTCGGCGACCGCGTCACGGTCCTCGTCAACGGGCATCATATCAATATCGTCAAAAAAGGCTGCGGCAAAGCCCGGGGCGTGCGGGACGCCCTGGAATATTTCGGATTGCAGGAAGAGGAGGCCGCCGTCTTCGGCGACGACTTCAACGACCTGGATATGATCACGGCGCTGGACGGCTGGGCGGTGAAATCCGCCCGTCCCGAGGTGCTGGCAAAAGCGCCCCACGTCTGCGAAAGCGTGGCGGCGCAGGCAAAAATCTTTTTATCGGAGAGAACCAGAAGAGACCCATGAAGCACTACATTATCGCAAAATTCAAGCCGGAGATCACCCGGGAGCAGCAGACTGCCATGCTGCCGGATATCTCCGAACTGTTCGGCCATCTGATCTGGATGGACGGCATCAACAACGTGGACGTCTGTCAGAATTGTATCGACCGTGATAACCGCTACGATCTGATGATCGAGATCGAGATGGAAAAGGACGCCCTGCCCACCTATGACGCGTGTATCTGGCATAAGCTGTGGAAGGAAAAATACGGCAAAATGCTGGAGAAGAAGACCATATTTGACAGAGAATGAACGACTGCAGGACCTGTGTGATCGACGTGGGCGGCGGCCAGCGGGGCATTTTCGGCGCGGGCGTCTTTGATTGCTGCCTTGACGAGGGTGTGTCCTTCGACCGCTGCATCGGCGTTTCCGCCGGCGGCGCCAACGTGATGTCCTTTCTCGGCGGGCAGAAGGGCCGCAACTATGCCTTCTATCACGAATACGCCAAACGGAAGGACTATATGAGCCTCGGCAATCTCCTGCGGAAGGGCTCTTATATCGACCTGGATTACATCTACGGCACGCTCTCCAAAGAGGGCGGGGAAAACCCGCTGGACTACGACCGCATCGTCTCTTTTGACGGGCGGTTCTATATCGTTGCCACCGACGCCGCCAAAGGCGAGGCCGTCTATTTTTCCAAAGGGGACGTCCCGCGCAACGACTACCGGGTGCTGAACGCCTCTTCCTGCCTGCCGGTCATGTGCCGTCCCGTCGCCATTGACGGGGTGGACTATTACGACGGCGGCGTGGCGGACCCCGTGCCGCTGGAAAAGGCGCTGGACGACGGCGCGGATAAGATTGTGCTGATCCTGACCCGCCCGCCGGACTTTGTTATGGACGGCAAATTCGAAAACGTGGCGGCAAAGCTGCTGCAAAAGAAATACCCCGCCTGCGCCGCCGCCCTGCGGGACCGTCCGAGGAAGTATAACGAGGCGGTCGCCCGGGCCAAGGAACTGGAAAAGGAAGGCCGCTGCCTGATCGTGGCCCCCGCCGTCGTCAACGGCACCGGCACTGTGGAAAAGGACGACGCCGTGCTGGAATCGTTGTACCGGGAAGGGTACGAAACCGGCGGAAGCATCGCGGCATTTCTGGCAAAGGGATAAGAGGACCGTCATTTCTCATCGGAATGCTATGAAACATATCAGAATATCCTATCCGACCGCCTGCGCGGAATGGAACGCGGATCGGGATGCGCGGCACGGTTTTCGGACAAAATTGACCGACAAGGTCGCTGGTAGGCTGGCTGGCGGCACGTATCCCGCGCGGCTGCGGAATACGGTCGCGCTTTTTCGGGAAAGCCATACTCGCGACAGTTTTCGTCTGATGATCATCAGCCTGTCGGATCTTGTCTGCGGCAGATCCCTTACCAGGCGCGTCCTCGGCAGGCAAGAACGCGCCGCGCGGGAGTTTGAGGAAAACCTGCTGCTCCGCCGCATCCCATACCGGGCCTCCGCCGTGCTCTATCATATCACCGATGAAAACAATCTGGACAATATCCGCGAACGGGGGCTTTTGTCCGGCGTATATTCCGGGCAGAAATACGTGTTCCTGACGGACGATCTCAAAGGGATGCATTCGTTTTTGAATTGGAAAACCATTTGCGCCGGAAGAGACGTGACGTACTGCGTGCTGGAGATCGACGCGGTACGGCTGGCGAGGGAACGTCCGCTCTGGTATTACCGTCTGAATGAGATCGTGACCCAGCGGGTAGAACCTCAGTTCATCCGATGGGATTGACGGGGGGACAAGGTCCGTTTTCGTTCATAAGAAAACAGCTCGAAATATTGCCAATATGGCGTTCTCTTTTTCCATATGAAACCGCCCGCCGGAATGATCCGGCGGGCGGTTGGCGTTCTGAATCGGCGCTTCGTCAGGAAGCTCAGTCAGAGGTGATGGTGATGGCGGTGTTGGCGTTGATATTGTCCACGTAATAGACCGCCGTCCAGGTCGTTTTCTGCGTGCTGAAATCATAGAACGACTGCCAGTTGACGCTGTATGCCGCGTTGTCTGCCTTGGGCGTCCAGGTGACGGAAACGTTCTTGTTTTCCTTCATCTTTGTCACGGCGATCGTGATGCCCTCGCCCTTCAGCACTTCCGCTTCATACTTACCTGTCTCGGAATTGTACTTGAATTCCACGTTCGTCTTATACGTCACGTCATTGGAAGCGAGGTTGGCGTCCAGCGAAACGGTATAGGCCGTCAGCGGATTGTTTTCCTCACCCAGCAGGTTGTCAAGGTTAATACCCAGCAGGCCGAGCAGCAGGCGAAGGATCCGTTTCAGCATGGCAAGAATGCCGCTGGAGGAATCCTTATTGACGCCCGAGATCAGCACCTTGCAGTCAGAGGTGATGTTCTGGATCTTGTAGGTGCGGTAGCCGTCCGCGTCCACGCCGGTGGAGGAGAGGGATTCCGCGTCGCCGATGACGGAGCTGAGCATGTCGGCGTCTTCACCGAGGAATTCGGAAAGGAAGTTGGTGCCTCTGACGACCTTGACCTTCATGTTGTCGCCGTTGAAGCCCTTGGTGATCTTCACGCGGAACTCAAAGGATTCACCGTAATAGACGGCCTTATTGTTGTTGTCTGCCAAAGGCTTGGCGGAATAACCGTCGCCGGAGGTCAGCGTCACCGTAAAGTGGTTGCGCAGCAAAACCGGCATATTGTTTTCATCCCGTTCCACCACGCTGAACCGCAGGTCGCGGTTGACTGTGACCGCATATTCGCCGGAAGAGTTTTTGTTGACGATGTCGCCGTTGCACAGCACGATGATGGTGGAAGCGTCATAGACCTCGTTGGTGATCACCCGGAAGGAGACCGTCTTGCCGGCTTCAACCGTGCCGTTCTGGCACTTGGCGGGGCTGTAACGGACCGATTCGGGGGAGCCGGGCTCCGCGTTGTCAAATACCTCGCGGCTGCTGGAGACCAGGTCGTCGATGTAATAATATTTCCCGTCGCCGCTGTAATAGCCGTAGCCGCCGTCGGGATCCTCTACGAACTCGGTGAATTCGCCGTTGACGGATTTCACGTAGGAATAAGCGCCCTCGCCGTATTCCGCGGAGGGACCGACGTAGGTGACGTTATAGGAACCGCCCGCCGCAAAGGCCGGCACAAGCGTCATAACCTGCAGCTCATATTACTTACGGCCTTGATACAGCCCTTAATGCGGGTTCCT
>CAMVNL010000199.1 GCA_947168785.1 uncultured Clostridia bacterium
TTGATTTTATTTTACCGTCTGATAAAATGGATATCCGAAGTCAAAGATTCCGGAGGCCTGTCATGCTGTTCAACATCCATACCCACAGCGAGCATTCCCATGACGCGCAGGCAAAAATCGCAGAACTCTGCGAGAAAGCGCTGGCGGAAGGGTTGGTCGGATTTGCCGTGACCGACCATTGTGACTGCGAGTGCGCCGCAAATCCGAAGGCGTTTACCTCTCTGACGGATTCTTTTGAGGATTGCCAAAAATGGAAAGCGCGTTATCAGGGCCGGCTTGTGATCGCCTGCGGGGTCGAGATCGGGGAAGCCCTGTATGATCCCGCCTTTGCGGAAAAAGTGATCGCCTCCCGCCCATGGGACGTCGTGCTGGGATCCGTGCATGCCGTCCGCGTCCCCGACTGGGAAATGCCCTTCTCACTGATCGACTTCTCGGATTTTTCGGACGATTTCATCCGTCAATATCTGCACGTCTATTTTGACGACCTGAAAGAGATGGCAAAGACGCAGGATTACGACGTGCTCTGTCACCTGACGGTTCCGCTGCGCTATATCTGCGGCAAATTTCACAGAACGGTCGATCTGTCGGAATATGACGGGAAGATCGACGAGATCCTGAAAACGGTGATCAAACGGCATAAAACGCTGGAAATCAACACCTCCGGCTGCACAGCCGAACGAAGCCTGTTAATGCCGGATGAAGCGATTTTGGACCGTTATCTTGCCTTTGGCGGGAACAACCTCAGCGTCGGCAGCGACGCCCACGTGGCAAACCGGCTGACGAACGGATTGCGGCAGGCCGCCGCCATGCTGAAAAGAAAGGGAATTGACGAGCTGACGTATTATCTGAACCGCTCCCCTGTCTTCTGCTCCATCGAATAAAACGGCTCCCGGAAAGAATTTCTCTTCCCGGGAGTTTCCATTTATTACTTCGGCAATTAAATATTGCAAAAATTCATTGACCGTGTCGTTATTGCCGAAGTAATGATCCGCCATGTTTTTTGCCGTGTTACGGCAAAAAACGGCGTTATGATTGATTTATTAATGCGGCAGATTACGTTCCTTTTCAGAAATATTTAATTGCCGCATTAATAATACGTGGTTTTCAGCCTGATCCACAGATCGCTCTGCAGCAGCATGGTTTCAGGCGGGAGGTTGACGAACACCTCGCACTTTTCAAGCACCTCCGCCGGCGGGTAAACCATGGTATCTTCCCGCGTCTCTTCATCCAGCTCTTCAAAGGCGGCGGTGTGCGGGATGGCGTAACAGACCTCCTCCGCGTTGCGCACGGCGATATCCGTTTCACACATGAAGTTAATGAACTGCTCCGCCTCTTTTTTATGCTGACTGGAGGACAGCACACACATGGCGTCCACAAACTGGTTTGCGCCCTCTACCGGAACGTAGGCCGCCAGGTTCTCGTTTTCATCCATCATCGTGATGGCGTCGCCGGCATAATAGGGCGCGATATAGGCCTCCTCGCTGATCATCTTGTCAAAGACCTGATCCATCACGTAGGCCTGAACCAGCGGCTTTTGTTCCATGAGCATTTCCGCCGCTTCGTTCCACTGGGCGGGGTCGGTGGTGTTCATGGAATAGCCGCCGCGGGTCAGGGCCAGCGCGAAGGCGTCGCGGGGATTATCGAACATGAGAATTTTACCGGCGTATTTTTCGTTCCAGAGCAGTTCCAGGCTTTCATCCGCCACGTCCTCCTCGTCCACATACTTCGTGTTATAGACGATGACGACGGTGCCCCAGGTATATGGAACGGAATACTTCTCCTCCGGGTCGAAGGAAAGACCGCGATATTCCTCGCCGATATACTGATAATTGGGGATGTTGTCGAAATCAAGCTCCGCAATCAGCCCTTCGTCAATCATTTTGGAAAGCATGTACTCCGACGGGATGATCACGTCGTAGGAAGCGGCGCCGCTGACGATTTTGGAGTACATCTCCTCGTTGCTGGCGTAGGTCGTATAGTTGACCTTGATGCCGGTCTGTTCCTCAAAATCATCCAATACCGACTGGTCGATATATTCTCCCCAGTTATAAACGTTGATGGAGCCGGAGGAGGCGCCGCCGCCCCTGGAAATGACCGAACCGGTGACGATAATAGCCGCCACAACGATCACCGCCAGCACGGACAATATGATCTTTCTCATTTCGCGGTCCTCCTTACCTTTTTCTTTTCCGCGGCGGGACGGAGGTTGACGATCAGCATCAGCACCAGCACCACGGCAAAGAGCATAGTGGAGAGGGCGTTCAGCTTCAGATTATAAGGCTTTTTCGTCATGGAATAGATGGTGATGGGCAGCGTCTGGAAGGTGGCGCCGGAGTTGAAATAGCTGATAACAAAGTCGTCCAGCGAAAGTGTGAATGCCATAATCAACCCCGAAACAATACCGGGCATGATCTGCGGTATGACCACCTTGAGAAACGATTTTAAGGGCGGGCAGCCGAGATCCAACGCAGCGTAATAAATGTTGGCGTCCATCCCGCGGAGCTTCGGCAAGACGGACAGCACCACGTAGGGACTGTTGAACGTGATATGGGCGATCAGCAGCGTGCCGAAGCCCATCTCCATCCCATGGAATTTCGACAGGACGAACACGAACAGAATCATCATGGAGATGGCCGTCACGATATCCGGATTGACAACCGGAATATTGTTGACGCTGAGGAAAACGGATTTTTTCCACCCCTTCAACGCGTTGATGCCCAGCGCCGCCATGGTGCCGATCACGGTGGAGATGATGGCGGACAGGACCGCGATTACCAACGGATAATAGAGGGAGGACAGGATCAGCTCATCCTCAAACATCTCCCTGTACCATTGCAGCGAAAATCCTTCAAACAGCGCCCGGGAGGAGCCCTCGTTGAAAGAGAAAAAGACGACGACAAAAATGGGAGCGTAAAGGAAGATGAATATCAGAATATTGAAAATCTTTCCGACGGTTTTCATATCACGCCACCTCCGTTCGTCTTCGCGTCCTTATCGAACTTGTTCATGAAACAGGTCGCGATGAGGATCATCACCATGATGACCAGCGACAGGGCGGCGCCGATATTGTAATTCACCACGCCGGAATTGCCCAGGAAGTAGTCTTCGATCAGGTCGCCGATCAGGAAATCCTTGCCGCCGCCGAGGATCTTGGAGATGATAAAAGTGCTGATGGAGGGAATAAAAACCATCGTAATGCCGGAGATAATGCCGGGGACGCTGAGAGGCAACACGATGCGGCGGAAAATCTGCACCCCGCCGGAGCCGAGATCCCGCGCCGCCTCGATCAGGGAATTGTCGATTTTTGTCAGCGCGGTATAGATGGGCAGGATCATATAGGGCAGGTAGTTATAGACCATCCCGAGAATGATGGCGCCGTGGTTATTGATCAGATTCAACCCGGCGAAATCTTCTCCGAAAATCAGCCGCAGACCGTTGTTGATCAATCCGTTATTTTCAAGGATCGTCATCCATGCGTAGGTGCGCACGAGAAAATTCATCCACATGGGCAGCATGATAAAGAGCGAGGCGTTGCGCTGCACTTTTTCGCTGGCCCGGGAGATCATGTAGGCGACGGGATACGCCAGCAGCAGACAGATGGCCGTCGCCAACAATGACAGCCAGACGGAAAGCCACAGGGTGCTGCGATAGGTCCAGATCCACGTGAGGTTTGACAGCGTAAAGCCGTCCACGCCGGTAAAGGCGTAATAGACCACCAGCGCAATGGGGATCAGAACAAAAACGACCATCCACCCGGAAAAAGGGATCAGATTGACTTTTTTGCTGCCGACTTCTACGGATTTAGTCATCGTCGTCGCCCTCCGGTTCCACACCCGCGTTGACGTCGGAAAGCTCGTCAAACTCATCGGAATAGCTGGAGAAATCCCCGAACATGCCGGAATACTCCGACTTCTTCATGATGTGAATGGCGTCAGGCTCGATATATAGGCCGATCTCCTCCCCCACGTGGGAAATATCCGTAGACTGGATCATCCACAAAAAGCCGTTGATATCCACGATGATCTCATAATGCACGCCTTTGAAGGTTACGGAAGTGACTTTACCCGTAAGCATCCCTTTTTCGGCGGCTACCACGTCCACGTCCTCAGGACGGACCACGACGTCGACTTTTTCATCCTTTTCAAAGCCGCCGTCAAGGCAGTTGAACACGTGACCGGAAAATTCCACGACGCGGTCCTGCTTCATGACGCCGTCCACGATATTGCTTTCGCCGATGAAATCCGCCACGAAGGCGTTGACAGGCTCATTGTAGGCGTCGGTGGGAGACGTAGATGAACGTGATGCCCAGGCTCTGCTGTATCTTTTTCAGCTCCGCCTGCATATCCTTGCGCAATTTGAGATCCAACGCGCCGAGAGGCTCATCCAGCAGCAGCACCTTCGGCTCCACCGCCAGCGCCCTGGCAATGGCCACCCGCTGCTGCTGACCGCCGGAAAGAGAATTGATGTTACGGTGCTCGAAGCCCTTCAGGTTGACAAGACTGAGCATCTCCTTCACCTTCGCGTCGATCTGCGCCTTGGAAAACTTTTTCAGCCGCAGGCCGAAGGCGATGTTTTCATAGACGTTCAAATGCGGAAATAACGCGTATCGCTGAAAAATCGTATTGACCTGCCGCTTATGAGGCGGCACGTTGTTGATCTTTTTGCCGTCAAAGATCACGTCTCCTTCATCCGGCGTCAAAAAACCGGCAATGATGCGCAGCGTTGTCGTCTTACCGCAGCCGGAAGGCCCCAAAAACGTGATAAATTCACCGTCTCTGATGGTCAAATTGATATTTTTCAGAATCTGTTCTCCGTCAAAGGCGACAGAAATGTTTTTCAGCTCGATCACAACGTTTTTTTCCAATGATGCAGCCCCTCTCCGTTAACAACGAATAGAAATAGAACGGACAGATATTTCCGTCAATTTTATTCAATATATCGCAGAAAAAGACAAAAGTCAACCATTGTGATCACCAACAATTTTAATATATAAATTTAAAAAAACTCATCATACAGGACCGGTATTCCGAAAAACTTTCGTGTATGAGAAAATGACAAAAAGAAGAAAATAATCTTTATCTTTTTTTACATTTTAGGTATGGCGCAGATAAAGCGATTTGTGATATAATTAAAAGGAAAAATAGTTTTAGTATTTATAACACATTCAGAAAGTATTGCACCAGCTTCAATATCTGCTCTAGTATTTTTTTTGTGATTTATAGAACGTGCTGAATCTTTATGTATAATAAAAGAAATAATAGTAAAAGGTAAAAATAC
>CAMVNL010000200.1 GCA_947168785.1 uncultured Clostridia bacterium
CACGCCCATCTTATGCGCCGTGCGCAGCACCGGGCCGCTGACGTAACCGCCGAAGCCCACCGCCGCGTCCGGTTGGAATGCGGTGATGATTTTTTTGCACTGGCCGGTGACGAAAAGCAGACGGCGCAGGGTGCCGAGGTTATAGAGGATATCGGCGGGGGCAAAAGAGCGCTGAAACCCGGTGATATCGATGGTGGCAAAGTCAAAGCCCGCCTTGGGGACCAATGTTGCCTCCATTTTGTCTTTCGTCCCCACGAAGAGGATCTTCGCGTCGGGGCAGCGGCTTCTGATCTCCTGGGCGACCGAAAGGGCGGGATTGATATGGCCGCCGGTTCCGCCCGCGGCGAAGAGGATATTCATAAGGTCACGCCTTTCTTTTTAGTCGGAAGTGGGAAGTCGTGAGTCGGAAGTCGTTGGTCTGACGGTTCCGCCGGAAAACAGAACAGCTCCGATCCTCAACACACAAAACACAACACTCAACACACAAAACTATCTGCGTTTGATCCTCGCGGACCGCGAGATGCTCAGCACGAAGCCCATGGCCGCCATGTTCATGATCATGGACGTTCGCCCGTAGCTGAAAAACGGCAGCGAGATGCCGGTATTGGGGACGGAGTCCGTCGCCACGGCGATATTCAGGATCACCTGCACCGCCAGCTGGAACACGATGCCCATGGCCACCAGCGCGCCGTAGCGGCTGTCGGCGTTGACGCCGATCACAACGCCGCGCCACACCAGCAGCGCGAACAGCAGAATGATCAGAGCAGCGCCCACAAAGCCCAGCTCTTCCACGACGATGGAAAAGATCATGTCGTTCTGAGGCTCGGAAACGTAGAGGTATTTCTGCGTGGAATTGCCGATGCCCTTGCCGAAGAGGCCGCCGGAGCCGATGGCGTACAGCGCCTGATTGGTCTGCCAGCGAACGCCCAGCGGGTCGTAATCCTTATCCCGCCACGCGACGATGCGCTGTTCCATATAGTTTTTCAGCAGGCCGCCTTCATAGGCCACCACCAGCAGCACGATCATTGCAACGCCGCCGACCACGAACCACTTCCAGCGGACCTCGCCCAGTATCAGCATAATGACGCCCACGATCAGCATCAGCAGCGTGCCGGAAAGATGCGAACCCAGCAGCACCAGCCCCGCGTAGCAGGCGACGATGCCGCCGCAGATGGCGATGATCTTGACAGAATCGTTCATGACCGGCCTGCCGACGAAGCCGTTGATCCGCTTGGCGAACTCCGACGTCATGGGCTTTTTGCTGACGACGGTGCTGTGGTATTTATCCAGCCACATGGCCAGCGTCAGGATCAGGGTCAGCTTGGCAAGGTCGGAGGGCTGCATCTGAATGGGGCCGAGATATACCCAGCGGTGGGTGCCCTGATATTCGGGCATCATCCGGGCCACGATCAGCAGCCCCCAGGAGACCAGCGTGCCCAGATGCGCGCCAACGTCGATAAAAATTTTGTAATTGATCTTGGAGATCAGCACCATGGCGACGAAGCCGATGCCCACTGCCTGCAGCTGCCGGGTGAAGTAATAGGAGGATTTGCCCTCATAATAATAGGCGTAAGGATAGGTGGAGGAATACAACATGACCAGCCCGATGGTGATGATCGCCAGCAGGAAGACGAAGAACAGGATATCCACCGGGCCCACCGCCCAGAGACCGCCCTGCTTTTTGATATACTTTTTGATCGAGCCCACGGGCCTTCACTCCTTATCCTTCCGCAATTTTTCAGGTCGTTACTGCACGCGGCCGAACCATGCCAGCGCGATGGCGGCGGCGCTGCCGATCGCCCCCACGATGGAGAACACGCGGCAGATCTTTTTCTCGCTCCAGCCGCTCATTTCATAGTGGTGATGCAGGGGCGCCATCTTGAACAGGCGCTTGCCGTTGTGGGTCTTGACGTAGGCGATCTGCACGATGTCGGAGCCGAACTCCAGCACGTAGATCACGCCGATCACCAGGATCAGCCAGGGGGCGTCCAGCGCGTAGGCGAAAGCGCAGACGAGACCGCCCAGAAAGAGCGAGCCGACGTCGCCCATCATGACCTTGGCGGGGTTCCAGTTCCAGATCAGGTAGCCCGCCAGCGCGCCGAACAGCGCCGAGCAAATCACACTGAGCCCCGCGAACTTCATCAGCACCGCGCAGACCGTGAAGCCGACGGCCGCCACCATGGTGACAGAGGTGCAAAGGCCGTCCACGCCGTCAAGAAAGTTGACCGCGTTGACCGTGCAGTAGAGGGCGATCACGCCGACGATCCAGAACACGGCGCCGTTTTCCCACACGCCGTAATAGGGGATGAAGGTATAGTTGACGCCCGCCTTATACAGCGTGAACAGATAGGCGACGATGACCAGTATCTGCATGGCGGTCTTCTGCATTTCGGTCAGGCCGAGATTGCGTTTTTTGACCACCTTGATATAGTCGTCGATAAAACCGATGAAGCCGAAGGCGACCGCCATCAGCAGGCCGCCGAAAATCTTCACGTAGACCACGTCCCGGGGCTTGTCGTTATCCCACGTCAGCAGGTCGCCGCCCAGCAGCTTATCGGTGATCAGCACCGCCGCCACGCTGACGGCCACGCCCGCGATAAACAGGATGCCGCCCATGGTGGGGGTTCCCTGCTTCTTTTTATGCCAACTGGGGCCGATATCGAGGATCGTCTGCCCGAAATGCAGCTTATGCAGCCACGGGATCACGGCAAAGCCCAGCCCGAAGGCCACGACGAAGCCGAGCACAACGCTCAATAAAACGGCTAACCACAAATCCATTGTCAAATACCTGTCCTTTCGCTACTGTCTCCCGCCGCATAAAAGCCTTCTCACGACGGCCTCGTCGCTGAAGGGGATCTTCTCACCGGAGACGATCTGATATTCCTCATGTCCCTTGCCCGCCACCAGGATCACGTCCCCGGGGGCCGCCTGACGGATCGCCAGGGCGATGGCCTTTTCCCGGTCCGGCTGGGTAAAGGCGTGGCTTTTCGGCGGCATACCCGCCGTCACCTGCGCGATGATGGCACCGGGGTCCTCGCCGCGGGGATTGTCGGAGGTGACGATCACCGTATCGGCAAAGGCGGCCGCCGCCCGGCCCATCTCCGGCCGTTTGCCTCGGTCCCGGTCGCCGCCGCAGCCGAACACCGCGGTGAGACGGCCCTTCGTCAGACGGCGCAGCCCCTTCAGGGCCGCCGTCAGCGCCTCCGGCGTATGGGCAAAGTCGATATAGACGTCCACCCCCGCAGCGCTGACCCGCTGCATGCGGCCTTTCACCGGCGGCAGGTCTTTCAGGGCCTGCGCCGCTTCCTCCAGCGGAACGCCCATGAGATGCGCGGCGGACACCGCCGCCAGCACGTTATATACCGTAAATTCACAGACCGGCGGCAGCGCGAACGAAGCGCGCTCCTTGCCCCGGACGATCTCGAACCGGACGCCGTCGGCGTTTTCCCGCCGGGATCGGACCATATAATCCGCGTAATTGCCCCGGACGGAGTAGGTCAGGCACGCCGTCAGCCCCGCCATGGACGCGATCTGCTCACAGTAGGCGTCGTCCGCGTTCAGCAGCGACGTCTCCGACAGGCGGAACAGCCTGCTTTTGGCGGCGACGTACTCCGACAGCTTGCCGTGATAATCCAGATGGTCCCTGCCGATATTGGTCAGCACGCCGAGGGCAAAGGACGCCGCGTCCGCTCTTGCCTGGCTGAGGGCCTGGGATGAGATCTCCGCCGCGCAGAATCCGCAGCCGCTGTCCGCCATCTGCCGCAGGGCGGCGAAAAACGCGTCGCTGCCGGGGGTGGTGTAGCCGCTTTCCGTCAGCGCGTCCCCCACGCCGCAGCCGAGGGTGCCGATCAGGCCGCAGGGGCGGCCGGTGCGGGTCAGCAGCGTGCGAAGATACTCCGCCGTGGAGGTTTTGCCGTTGGTGCCGGTGATGCCGATCAGCCGCAGCTCCCTGTCGGGATGGCCGTAAAGGGCGGCGCACAGTGCGCTGAAGGCGGCGCGGGGATCCCGGACGACGATCTCCCGCCCCGTGCCGAGATTTCTCCCGGTGACGGCGGCCGCCGCGCCTTTTTCCAGCGCCCGGCGAGCCAGCGTGTGACCGTCCAGCGTTTTCCCTTCCACCGCCACGAACAGGCTGCCGGGGACGACGGCTTCCAGCCGGTCGGTCACGCGGAGGATCTCCGCGTCGCCGAAAGGGCTTTCCCGTCCGATTTCCTGCAATAATTCACTGAGAAGCAAACGAATCCCTCCGTTATCAGAAATCCGTCTTTCCTCTCACACAACCAATCAAAAATGATACCGACGTCAGCCTTCCGCGTCCGCCGCGCCGGTACTGCCCTTCCCGGCGAAATAGACCGTGACGAAGGAGCCGTAATACAGCTCTTCGCCCACGTCGTATTCCTGTTTATAAGCCACCGCGTCGGTCCCGTTATAAGAACCGCCGGAGATTTTCAGGTTCAGGCCGCTGCTGATCGCCAGCTGGTTGGCCTGCCACATGGTAAGGCCCGTGAAATCCGGCACCTTGGCGTATTCCGCGTAGTTGGATTCCTCGGTATAAAGCACGATCACGCCGTTGACGGGGGTGTTCCGGTCCGCCTCGGGCACCTGGTCGATGACGGTGTCGCCGTCGCCCAGCACCCGCACGTTGAACTTGCTGGCGCGGACCTCCCGCTCCGCCTCGGTCACGCTCATGCCGATCACGTCCGGCGCGGAGGCCGTCATGTTGGCCATCTCCTCTTCGGAGTAGCTGGGCTCGATGCCCAGGTAGTGCAGCGTCTTTTCGATCACTTCGCCCGCGATGGGGGACGCGATCACGCCGCCGGAGTAGTTGGCGCCGGAGGGCTCGTCGATGACGATGACCACGGCCACCTTCGGATCCTCCCGGGGGGCGAACCCCGCGAAGGAGGCAAGGTACACCACGTCTTTACTGGTCAGCTTTTCGGAGGTGCCGGTTTTGCCCGCCACGTGGTAGCCCGCCACGTAGGCGTTGGTGCCGGTACCGCTGTTGACGACCTCTTCCATATAGGAGGCCACCGTGGAGGCGGTCTTTTCGGAGATCACCTGCCGTTTGACCGTGGGTTTCGTTTCGGAGATGATGTTGCCGGCGCTGTCCAGCTTTTTCGCCACGATATAGGGGGTCATCAGCTTGCCGCCGTTGCCGATGGCGCTGACGGCGGTGACGATCTGCAGCGGGGTTACGCTGATCGACTGGCCGAATGAGGCGGAGGCAAGATCAGAAGTGGAGAACGACACGGCAGGGTCGTGATATGTAACGTTC
>CAMVNL010000201.1 GCA_947168785.1 uncultured Clostridia bacterium
GTTTCCTCTCCTCCTATTGTCTGACCGCCGGTAATATGACGGGCAATTCGTCCTATTACGGCAAGTCCTCCGAGTATTATACGAAGATCGCCAATAAGACGGAGCAGGATAAGCTGAACCAGGCGGAAACGCTTGCCGCCACCAGGCAATACGCCCAGTGCATTTCCCTTGCCAAAAGCGTCGTCTCCCACGATCAGACGGAGCTGTGCCGTCAGAATTTTATCCTCTCGCTGGCCTATTTCGGCAACGGCAACAACGAGCTGGCCAAGAACTACTGGGACCGGATGACCCGTTATTATCTGGAAATCCCCGCGCGGCGCAGAAGTCAGGCGCTTGACGTCAATGCAATCGAGCGCCTCGGCAATCAGTTAGGCGTCGAGCTGCCCGGCGAATAACGCCAGTCCCTCAAAACCAACGGATCTGTTCCCATGCGGCGGATCCTTTACATGATCACGAAAAAAAGGAGTGAAATAAGATGAAATGTCCGAACTGCGGCAATGAGGTCTCCGCAAAAGCCGTTCAATGCAGACGCTGCGGGCTGATCCTGCCCGGCACTTCCTATACCCATACCAATTTCGGCGCCAGGCCTGCGGCCGGGGGCAACAGGGGATTCACCGAGCATATCGGCGGCGCTTCCTATTATCCCGGCGGCTACGCCGATACGCGGACTTCTTACGCCGGCCCCACTTATACCTATCCTGTCGTGCGGCAGGAGACTTATCCCGATCCCTACGCGGCCTCGTCGTCCTCTTACTATTATGAGAGATCCGCCCGGCGCGACCGCGAAAAAATGATGTTTTACAGCAAGATCCTGACGACGCTTCTGTCGCTTCACGTGGTGCTGGATCTGCTGCTCATCGTGATCCTTTTCCTCCGGTAAGGCATTGACGGCCGCCGGGGATAATAACAGATAAAGGAGATTTTTATTATGGAAAACAACCAGTTCAACGGAACCGTGATCCGGAAGAAAAAATCCAACGGCATGCTGATCGGCGTCGGCGCCGCCATCGTGGTCGTGATCATTCTGATCGCTGTCGTTGCCATCCTGTTGCTGAACAAGGGAAAGAACGGCTCCGGCAACCGTGATTACATTGATATCGCCAATCAGTATGTGGAGCAAATGGATTATTCCAATGCCGTCAAAACCTACTGGGCAGCGATCGACGCTGCGCCCAAGAGAGTGGATTATTACGTCCAGCTGGGCGAGCTGTATGAAGAGATGGAAAAGGAGGAGGCCGCTTGCACCGTCTATCAGATGGGCTATGAGCGGACCCAGTCCCAGACGCTGTATCTCAAATGGACCACGCTGAGAGATCGGCTCGGCAATAAAGAGCAGGCCATCAATAAAGGAAACGCGCAGGCGCCCACCAAGCAGCTGCTGCTCAACGCCGATCTCGGCGACCGCTTTGCCTTCTTTACTTACCGTGAGTATGCCGTCAAATACGGCAATCCCACGGTGGATATCCAGGGGGGCAAATATACGGCCAGGTATAACGGCCTTGACGCGGATTTCGTTTATTATAATACTGCCAGGGACCAGTACGTGGTCGATCCCGTCAACAGAAAGCCGCGCGACAACAAGCGCCCGAATGAGATTATTCTCCATAACCTTGCCCTGCTGCTGACCGGTATGGAGGGCAGGCTGAACATGACGGATCTTGCCAACTTCGACGTCTCCAACCTCATCAAGACCACCGATAAAAACTACGGCAAAAAGGTGCTTCTGTTTGAGTTCCGTTCCGCTACCGTGGAGATCGAATGCGACGACAGCGGAAGCTTCGGCACGGATGCGTGGTGCCTGATCCTTCCGTCCACCAAAACGATCGTACAGGAAACCACGACGGAAGAGGAGTCCACCACGGATCCCCATGAGAACAACACGACGGCGCAGGCCGCCCCCGAGACGTCGACCGAAACCACCGCTCCTGAAACGACCACTCAGCCGCCCGTCAGCACCTTCAACGTGATCGGCTACGTTCACAACGCCGTGGACGCCCAGGGCGTACCGAACGTCCGTCTGTCGCTGATCGACACCGCCGGCAGCGCCGGCACCATCGGCAGCACCGTGACCGATTCCACCGGCGCGTTCCGTTTCAGCGACGTACCCGTGGGCGAATACAAGATCAAAATGAGCCGCGACGGCTTTGTGACCGACGAGTATTCCTTCTCCGTCAACGAGGGTATGGGCGACGTTTCGCTTGATCTCGTCATGTCCCCCGAGCTGCAGGCGGGTGAGATCCGTTTCGTCCTGACGTGGAACCAGCAGCCCCACGACCTCGACTCCCATCTGAGAGGCACCTCCGGTTCCGGCAGCAGCGTTCACGTCTACTGGAGCAGTAAGCGCGCGTCCGCTTCCGGCAATACGATCGCGGAGTTGGACGTGGACGATACCTCCAGCTACGGCCCCGAAACGACGACCCTGTATGATATGAGCGGCGTCTTCGATTTCACCGTGGAGGATTTCAACAGCACCGGCACCATGGGCGTCAACGGCGCGACCGTCAAAATCTACATCAACGGTCAAAGCCCCATCGTGGTTGAAGTGCCTACCAACGTGCGGAACCGGTGGCACGTCGCCCACATCGACCACGGCGTCGTCACGACGGTCAATCAGGCAGCAGACTGACAGAGGAGGACCCGATGCTGTATTTTATCGCAGCCTACGTGCTGCTCGTCGTCTCCGCGTTCGTGATCTTCACGGTCCGCGAGCGGGATAAGAGCAGACGGAAAAAACTGAACGTCGCTGCGGAAAAAATCGTCAGGGAAGACCTTCTCGTCTATTCTCTGAAAAATCCCTACGCCGATATGAACCGGGTGGAAGTACCGTCGTCCAAAAGGATCATGATCGCGCTGAACGTCAAAGCGGGCGGAAAAAAACAGGAGTTTGTGTTTGATCCCGCCAAGCAGGTCGGCGTCGGCAGGGGAGACAGGAATCAGATCATTATCCATGATCCGGCCGTTTCCGATGCCCACGCTCTTATTTACCTGTCCGGCAGACAGGTCTGCCTCAGCAATGTGAGCCCCAAGCGTAAGGTCTCCCTGAAGCGCGGCTCCAGACAGACGGGCATGCGCCCCGGCGCTGTCCTGGTCCTGAAAAACGGCGACGTCATCATCATCGGCGGCTACAAGCTGCGCGTTCATCTGTTCATGTTCGACATCAAATATATTTAAAGGGTTTTTGCTATGCATTTGATGGTCTTTTATAAAAAGATCTGTAAAGAGTTTGTCCTTTCCTTTCACGGTGCGGATGAGCAGGAGGTCGTACTGAAAAAGCACGTGTTCGGCCTGATGAACAACACGGTGCTCCGGATCGAACGGCACAACGGCATGTTCAGTGCGCTTTGCACCGAGGAGGCCGCTTTCATGGAAGCCGGAACGCCGAGAATGTCGGTGCTGCTCCGGTTTGACGACGCGCTGCAGCTCATGACCCGCTCGGGGGAGAAGATCTACCTCTTTTTCTCCGAGCAAGAGCCATCCTTCTCGATCCCGGAAAAATACCATATCAAAACAAATCAGCGGATCTCCATCGGCTCCGGGACCGGAAATCAGATCGTCTATACCTATGGAACGCTCGTCAGCGGCGTCCATGCGGAGCTGTTCTACAACAACGGCTGGAATATCGCTGACCACGGCAAGCTGGGCGTATGCGTGAACGACGTGCCGGTGAAGGGGACGCAGCGGCTGCACTTCGGCGATTCCATCTGCCTCTGCGGCCTGCATATCCAGTATTTCGGACAGATCATCGCGATACACCACGTTTTCGGCGTCTGCCGCGTTTCCCACGAGCTGAGTCCTTATGACGTGCAGCGGAACCGGCTGGCCCAGCGGGTGGACGCCGGCGAACCCCACTACTTCAACCGGCCTGCCAGAAAGCTTCCCGCGATCGATTCCGGTGAGGTACAGATCGACGCGCCCCCCGCGGTGCAGGAGGCGAAAAAGAAGAGCGTCTTCTCCGCCATCGCCCGGCCCCTTACCATGGCGCTGCCCATGCTGCTCGGCTTCACGATGATGACCATCGGCATGGCGGGGCGCGGCTCATTCATGTCCATCGGTATCATCACCGCCGTTTCCGCCGCTGTTTTCGGCGCCGGGTGGGCGATGGTCAGCCTGCGGCAGAGCACGGAGGAAGAGACGGAAAAGGACCGTACGCGTTTCAACGCCTACGGCAACTATCTGATTGCCATTTCCCGCGATCTGGCCGCCCGTTACCGTTCCAATTATCTGGCGCTGAACGCAATGTACCCTTCAGCGGAAAAATGCGTCAATTTCGACGAGTCCAGCCCGATGCTCTGGAGCCGCAACGCCTCCCATGACGACTTCCTTTTCGTGCGGCTCGGCAAAGGCACGATGCCCTTTCAGATCAACGTCAAGGTGCCCAATCAGGGCTTTGCGCTTCGCAGCGACGCGCTGGTGGAGGGCCCTCAGACCATTGCCCGGGAGTATGCGGAGCTCAAGGATATCCCCGTGGGGGTGGACCTGCAAAAACAGAACCTGGTGGGCATCCTCTCCGCAAAAGGGGAGATGGGGGCCGTGCGGGCCGTGCAGCTGATCCTGGCGCAGATCGCCGCCAACGTCTGCTATACGGACGTGAAGATCGTGCTGCTGAACAAAAAGAACCAGCCGGAGGACCAGCATATCTGGGGCTGCCTCCGTTCGCTGCCGCACTGTTGGTCCGCCGACCGGAAGAAACGCTATTTCTCTATGAGCCGCAGCAGCGTGGAGGATATCAGCTATGAGCTGCTTCGGGTGCTGCGGGTCCGCGACGCCGCAGAAAACAAAGAAAGCCCCAAGCCCTATTATATCGTGATCGTGACAGATCCTGCCCTGCTGGAGCAGAATCTGCTGGCCAACTATCTGCTCAAGCCCAAGCCCGAATACGGCACCACCACGCTGATCATGGCCAATTCCCGTACGGAATTGCCCAACAGCTGCCGTTTTGTCATCGAGAGCGACGCGGTCAACTTTTACGTGAACGACCTGATGGATCCCAATCAGCCTCGGCTGGAGATCCGTTCCGACGAGATCCACAGCACCTGGCTGTCCCGGATGGCGCACCGGTTCGCCAATATCCGGGTGGAGGACAAGTTGTCGGAGGATCAGCTTCCCGCCAGCATTGATTTCCTGACCATGTACGGCGTGCGCAGCGTGGAAGCCCTGCGGGTGGCCGAGCGCTGGCGCAGCGGCAACGTCTGCGACAACATGAGCGTTCCCATCGGCGTCAAGGCGGATGGTTCACTGTGCAACCTGGATATCCATGAAAAGATCCAT
>CAMVNL010000202.1 GCA_947168785.1 uncultured Clostridia bacterium
GCTCCTCGCCGGTGACAGCCCACCCGGTGAAGCTATAGCCTGCGGGGGGCATGATATAGGGAACCTTTTTTTCGCTTTCAATGTTGTAGGAGACCGTAAAGGGCGCGGTGACGGAATCGGGATAGACGGCGCCCGAACCGTCGAAGGCGTATTGCACCTCAAAGCCGTCCAGCGAGCCGCCGTTGGGGTCGACGGTGACGCTGTATTCGGCGGGTTCCCACTGGGCCTCGGCCATACCGCCGCCGCCCGTCAGGGGATGCTTGATCAGCGGGGTGTAGTTTTCGTCATACGCCAGATAATAGGTGAGCATATAGCCCTTGAAGGTATAACCCGGCCTTACCGCCCGGATCGCTTCGGGCAGATCCTCGTTCCAGCGGACGGGGCGGGTCGTTTCATCGCCCACCAGTTGGCCGCCGTTGGGATTGAACCGGAGCTGATAAACGTTTTTTTCGAGGTCGTCCGTCGTGATCAGGACCTCTTCGGTATCTACGGAGAGGAGATCCGCGGTATACACGCCGTTGATATAGACCGGTATGTACGTATCGCCGAGCTCGTTTGTCGGCCATTGATAGGCGGTATGCTTCACCACGTCGCCAACGCCGTTGCCGACCTGTAGATGGCTGCCGTAGGCGACGGAATTCCCGTCAGCAACGGTTTCGCCGGTGCCCACGTTGTAGACGGTCAGCGTTTCGATCCCCTCGCCGGGGCGGATATGGACCACGGCCGTCTGATCTTCCGCCCGTGCGGCGATGGAGAGGACGCCCGTGCTGAGGACGCCGAACGCCATCAGCGCCGCGAGCAGAAGCGAGAAACACCTCTTTATGTCGGAGTTATACATAATACACCATCCTTTTCCTTTATTATGTGTCTATTATATACATCAAACAGGGGAAAATGCAATACTTGTTCTCATTTTTTTGTTCCGTCATAAAAAACGCCCCTGCGTTTTTTCTGCTTGAAGGATAAGGCGGGTATTGAAAAAACCGTCAACTGTATGTTAAGATATCAACAGGATCATAAAGAAAGGCAAGACGGTTCGGAGGGAGCAGCGGATGAGGGAAAAAACGATTGCGTTATTGCTGGCTTTGTGCTGCGTCGTGGGCGGCTCCGCCGGGTGCGGGACCCCGGCGAAAGACGACGCCGCGCCTGTAACGGCGCCGACGGGCACTGAAACGGAGGCGACCGCAGACGCCGCCGTGCCTGCGCCGGAAACGGCTGAGGCGGACGGCGAGGAGGCGCTTTTCCGCCGCATGGCGGATTCCACGCTGTGCATTTTTACCTCCGGCGGCAACAACGGCACGGGATTCCTGTATCGGGAGAAGTATCTGATCACCAACGCGCACGTGCTGTATGACGCAGAGAGCTTTATCTTACGGGACGCGCAGGGCGGGGAACATCAGGGAACCGTCGTTTTCACCGACGACGGGGAGGATATCGCCGTCATTCAATTGGCGGATGATCAGGGAAAATCCGTGACGTTCGGCGATTCCGACGCCCTGGCCGTGGGGGAGCAGGTCCTGATGATCGGGAACCCCGCCTCCGGAGAGCCCTTCAGCTGCTGTACCGGGCGACTTGTGAAAACGGAAGGGGAGCTGTTCCGGCGTATCGATCCGGAACGGTATCTTCCGGTGGACGCGCCGATTGAGTCCGGTTATTCCGGCGGCCCCGCCTTCAACATGCAAGGCGAGCTGATCGGGATCAGCAACGCCGCCTTCACAGAGGATATTTCCGGCTATGGCTTCGATCACCTGGGGCTTCTGATTCCGATCAACCGCGTGAAAGAACTGATCGAGGCGCATTGCGGGTAACTGATCAGGAGGCGGCGCGGCTCCGTGAACCGCCCGCAAGGCGATCCCGATGTTACAGCTTGTAAAACTTGCAATCTTGCAATAAAGGGAAAATGGCTATATAATGGAATAAAACAACCGGAAGGGTGAGACAGATGTTGCTGGAATATATCAAACAGATCTTCAGTTTGCTTCTCTCGTTAATCACTTTGATCGGAGGGACGTTCATGAATATTTCGATCTGTAAGGATCCGGATATGACGAAGCCCTTTGTCCGCGAAGACGCCGAGCCGCTGACCGCAGCGCCGGACGATACCGCGGAGCTCGTCAGGGTATCCGACAAGCTGGTGATGCCCCGTATCGTCTCCCCGGCCGTGCTGAAAACCATCTCCGCCGATCTGAACACGGCGGAAAAGGGTTACGCGCCCCAAAGCCTGATGACGGAGGCGTTCAACCGCGTGTTTGACAAGCTTGTGATCTTCCGCGCCGGTGAGGACGTCGACGCGGCTTACGTGCTGGGTGAAAAGGTGACGATCCGCTCCAACGTCCGGCAGACGGAGACGGGCTACTATATCCCCCTGCGCCTTGTGAGCGAGGTCCTCGGCGGCGCGCTCAGCAAAACCGGCGAAAAGACCGTCCTGGCGGCGGACGCGATGACCGTGACCGTCGCCGACGGGAAGGCCTATCTGCATGAGAGCGGCCAGGGCTACGCCCCGGAGGACGAGATCGAATACACGGCGGATGGGGCGGTCAACGTCAAGGACGCGGCGCGGCTCTTCGGTCTGACGGAGTACCACACCGACGCGGGGCTTGTCTTTTTCTCCGTCGGCAGCGCTTTCGACCCGCTCAAGGGCTATTACGTGGCAGAGGAAGCGGAAAAGCTGTGGCTTGACGGCGACGCGGCGGCGGATTACTCCGCCAATATGTTCGTGGATATCCCCAACGTGATCCATAACGGACAGAGATGCGCGACCGCTTATACCGATCCGGAGCTGGATATCAACGCCAACGTGACCGCCTACGCCGCACAGGGCGTTGCGGCAAAGGTCGACCTCGGCCCCGCCATCGTCGCCGGACAGGGCGAGGATAAGAGCAACTACACAGTCGTGCGCATTTTCGACGCGTATCAGACCCTGCATACCCAGTTCAACGCCTATCCCTCGTCGGTCAGGGGCGGCGTACAGGTGGCCGCCGCCGGAACGGAAGACGGCTTTGCCATCCTGACAGCGCCCTATGCCGACGCGTCGGTCGACGCGCTGCGCTGCTATGACGCGAACGGCTCCTTCCTGTTCGCCGTCCATCCCACCGGCAAAGCGCCCTTTGCCATTGCCGCGGGGGCGTTCCTCGGGGAGGAGGACGTCTTCGCCGTCACCTCGCGAAACGGCGTTTCCCGCAGCCGCGTCGTGGAGTTCTTCTCCGCCGCGGACGGTCACCTGCTGGAGACCCGCCCGCTTCCCGTCAAGCTGATTTCCGGCGTGCTGCTTTCCGCGGACCGTGTTTCCGGCGGCGGCGACGCGCTCCTTGTCTACGCCGACAACAACGTGCTGGCCTACGCCCTCAAGAACGGCGAGCTGACGGAGCTGAACGTCGGCGTCAAGCCCGTCAACGGCGTTTTTGCCTCCGCCTTCGGCGGTTACTGGGCGACGAAGGACGCGAAGGATATCCGCAAAGCCTTTTCGGAGGTGACGGAATATGCCGACGGCGAACCGAAGACGATCAACGTGGGCGCGAAAGAAAATCTTTTCTATACCACGGCTGTGAAGGAGAACGGCGCCTTCGTCAAGAACGGCAAATTCTGGCACCTGCGCATGGAGTTCGCCACCAAGGCCCACAACGGCACAAGCCCCGGCGACACCGCATCCATCCGGGTCAACGATATCGCGTCGTTTACCAATTTCCCCTCCGACAGCGTGATCGAGGCGCACGACACGCTCTATAACATGTGGGAGCCCTGCGCCACCCACCGCTGGAACCAGACCGAAGGGATGCGCAACCTCATCAACTACATCGACCCGGACACCGGGACCTACGGCTACGCCACCATGACGAAGGAGGACCAGCGCACCGACTACGTTGAATTCGGCAACGCCTACTATAACGGCACCTACGCCCCCTTTATCGAGACGATGGACCGGTTCAATTTCTGGCCGCGGCGCACCTTCCTCCAGTCCCTTGCGGTGCTTTACCGCGACGCGCCGGAAAACACCGCTGCCGTCTCCCCGGTACACGAGCACGAGATTGATTCCGGCGCGGGTTCGGTGGGCGATTACAACCCCAAAATGGTTGCGGGCTTCCGGCTGTATCTCAAGGAGCTGTACGGGACGATCGAAAACGTCAACAAGGTCTTCGGAACGTCCTTCGCGTCGTTTGAGGCCCTTGACGCGCCGAGAAACGCCGGCAGGGGCGGCTGGGACCGCTATCCGTCCTCCGCTTCTGACGTCAACCCGTTTTTCACCCAATGGTCCATCTACAACCGCTCCATCGTCAGTCAGCGGCTGGTGGAGTCATACCGGGAGGCCCTGCTGGCGGGCTTCCCGCCGGAGCTCATCAAGGCGCACCAGATCCCGGAGGGGGACGCGGTCGCCGGGTTCCTGGGGGAGGCGGACACCCGTATTTCCCCGGTCGACGTCATCCTGGCGGCGGGCACGGGGTACGGGGGCACCCGCTACGGCACTTTCTATCGTGACAATAATTCCTTCCTGGCACTGGCGAAGCAGTCCGGTCACAACAGCGTGACGCTGGGCGAATACCACTCCATGAACACCGATCAGAAAAACGCCTACAACCAGTTGAAATACCTGTTTGACAACGGCGCGATCTTCACCCACGTGGGGAGTTGGGCCGGCACGCTGGACGACGGCGAGCAAATGGACGCCAGCGAAAAATACGCAGCCGAAAAGCTGCGGGACAGCAATATCCCCCGCAGCGCCTCCTCCGGCGGGACCGGCGAAGTCAGAGCCTATGCCGAGGGCGGCTACAATATCGTGGAGATCGGCTCAAAGCGCACCAGCGCCGGGCTGCTCAAATCCGTCAAGGCGGACGGCTCCTTCGAGGGCTCGGTCTATCTGCAGCCCTTCCACGCGGCAACCGTCGCGGTGGACCTGGCCCGGGGCGAAACCGCCTCCGGCGCCGGCAGGCTCCGCTGCGCCGTCAGCGGCAGAAAGGACGCGGACGGAAAGACGATCGAAGGGCTCAATTACGGCGATACGGTGGACGTCCGCGTCAAGGCCAGGCCGACGGGCCAGGCGGGCACGGTGACGTTCCGCTTTTGGCACAGCGGCGGGGAGATCGAGGCCGCCGCCTGCACCTTTGACGTCAGCGGAGAAGCGACCGAATACCGCTGCTGCTTTAAAAACCAGCTCTATCTGGAGGACTGCTCCGTCACGGTCACCTACCGCGACGTAGAGATTTCAGACGCAAGCGTCACCCTGCTG
>CAMVNL010000203.1 GCA_947168785.1 uncultured Clostridia bacterium
CATGGCCCGCAGCACCCGTTTGCTGCCGGACTGGAAGGGCAGGTGCAGGTGCCTTGCCACCTTTTCGCACTCCGCCATGGCGTCCAGCAGTTCTTTGGTACAATCCTTGGGGTGGGAGGTCATAAAGCGGATCTTGAAATCCCCTTCCAGCGCATTGATCCTTCGCAGCAGCGCCGGAAAATCCACGCCGGACCCGCTGTTTTTGCCGTAAGAATTCACGTTCTGCCCCAGCAGGGTGATCTCCTTCGCGCCGCCGGCGATCAGCTCCTTGGCCTCTTCGATCACGGCTTCCGGGCTGCGGCTGCGCTCGCGGCCCCGCACGTAGGGCACCACGCAGTAGGTGCAGAAATTGTTGCAGCCGTACATGATGGGCAGCCACGCCTTGAAATCCCCGTCCCGGTACACCGGAAGGCCTTCCACGATCTCCCCGGCGGTCTCGGTCGTCTCAAACACCCGCTTGCCGCCCCGCAGGGTTTTGTAGAGCAGCTCCGGCAGGCGGTGGACGGCGAAGGTGCCGAACACCAGATCCACAAAGGGATAACTGCGCCGGATGCGCTCCGCCACGTGGGCCTGCTGCATCATGCAGCCGCACAGCACGATCTTCATGTGGAGGCGCTTTTCCTTGACGGGCTTGAGCGCCCCCACGTTGCCGAAGACCCGATCCTGGGCGTGTTCCCGCACGGCGCAGGTGTTGAACAGCACCAGATCCGCCTGTTCCTTTTCCTCGGTGAACACGTACCCCATGGCGGAAAGCTGCCCTTTCAGCCGTTCGGAATCCGCCACGTTCCCCTGGCACCCGTAGGTGTGGACGAACGCCTTGGGCGGCTGCGAGGGGAACTGCGCCTCCAGGATCGCGCGGACCCTTGCGGTATATTCACGCTGCTTGTCCAGCTCGCCGGGCGATACGCCGGGCAAAGAAAAATCAGTCAAAACGGACCTCCGCCGAAAATAAGAGAAATATTTATATTATTATATATAACGGCGGCGCAAAAGTAAAGAGGTTTTTAAAAAATATTCCGGGCCGCCGGGTCCTCGCCCCGCAGCATCACCTCGATGGAGGTACGGCAGTCCTCCACCGCCTCGAAAAGGTCCTCCGTCTCCCCCAGCTCCCGCAGCCGCCCGATCTGATAAAAATACTTTTCGATCTCATCCGTATCGCTGTGCTTGAGCAGCACCCCCAGCAGGTCCCGCTTGTCGTTCCAGAGCTGCTCCGCCTGGTCCAGCGGCTTGCCGTAGTCGCCGCCCTCCTTATACTGCGTCTGCGCCTCTTCCAAAAAGCCTATCAGCGCGCCGCCCGTTTTTTTGACGGCGTGGAGCGTCACGCAGCTCACCGCCAGCGCGGCGGCGATCAGCGCCACCGCCGCGATCACCCGTTTCGTCATAAGCCCTTCTCCCTTTCGATCACGTTGACTTTTCCCTGTTTGTTCACGGTCAGCAGGAAGATATCCTCCTGCTTCACTCCGGTCTTTTCCATGATATGCCGCAATTCCTCCGCCGTGACGGCGCTGTCCTTCAGCCGCAGGCCGATGATCTTGCCGTCCATCACCAGCGCGTCCGCCACGCCCGTATCCGGCGGCGTTTTCCCCGCAAGGCTTGCGGAGAGAGGCCGTTTTTCGGGTTTTAGCAGCACGCTGAGCGACCCGTTTGTCTCGGCGTAGGCGTACTGCACGTCGGCGATATCGAACACGTCCTTCTGCCGCAGCGCCTCCAGCACGTCGTCCAGATTATACCGCAGTTTTTTCATATTTTTCTGATCCAATACGCCGTCCCTGATGAGCAGCACCGAATTACCCTGCAGCACGCTGCGGAACCGGTCGCTTTTTACGCTCACCGCCCCCAAAAGGATCTCGATGCCCACCAAGACGCACACAGCGATCATGGAGTTGAGCATGGGGATGTCGTTATCCTGCATGGGCACCACAGCGATCTCGGACAGCAAAATCGTCACCACCAGCTCCGTGGGCTGCAATTCCCCGATCTGCCGCTTGCCCATCGGCCGCAGGGAAATGATTACCGTGACAAGCAATATCACGGCGCGGATAAAAGAAATCAACAAAAAAAATCACCTCGCCAAGAGTATAGCCGGGAACGGGGCGGTCAATACCTTAGGCGGATGATTTTTAGTGGCTAGTTGCTAGTGGCTAGTGGTTAGTAGTTAAATTCTGATTTATCAACCATCAACGGTTGAGGAGTTGTCGAGCGACAAAGAAAAACAAAAGAAGAAAATCACTTCATTCATGAAGATCATTCTATCCTCTCTTAAACCAATGCTTTGACGAAAACAGACCATTGACAAACAACCACCATTCTCTAATCACTAGCCACTAGCCACTAACAACTAGCAACTAGCAACTACAAAGGAGCCCCCCATGACCGACACCCCCTTCACCCCCTCCGTCACCCAAAATATCCGCCTGCTCACCGCCCTGCTGGGCGACAGCTTCGACCTGCTGGTCCGGGAGCTGGACGCGGCCGGGACGAAAGCCTGTACCGTCTCCTTCGACGGCCTGTGCGACGAAATGAAGATCACCGAGGCGATCCTCAAGCCCCTGACGGCAAAGGACGCGCCGAAACCACGGCCGGGGACGCTGTTCGAGACGATCCGTGAACGGCTGTTCAAAGGGACAGACGTCAAGACCGTTTACACCGCCGACGACGCGGCCCGGGCGGCGCTGGGCGGGGCGCTGGTGCTGCTGGCGGAGGGCGAAGCGGCGGCGCTGGTCTTTTCCGTGCAGGGCTACCCCCGCCGGGCGGTGGGGGAACCCCAGAGCGAACAGAACGAAAAGGGCAGCCAGGAGGGCTTCTGCGACAACTTCAAGGACAACGTTTCCCTGCTGCGCCGGAGGCTGCGCACCCCGGCCCTTGCCACGGAGCTGCTGACCATGGGCGAGACCACGGCGACGCCGGTGGTGCTGTGCTGGCTGCGGGGCCGGGCGGACGAGACCATGCTGGCGCAGGTCAGGAAACGGCTTCGCAGCGCGAAACTTGACGCGGTACTGGGGGCGGGCTACCTGCGCCCGTTCCTGGATGGGCGCAGACCCTCGCTGTTCAAGGGAACGGCCGTCACCGAGCGGCCGGACACGCTGGCGGCCATGCTGACGGAGGGCCGCGTCGGGATCATTGTGGACGGCACCCCCTACGCCGTCGTCGTGCCCTATCTGTTCATCGACCACTTTCACACGGTGGACGACTATCTCTCCGGGCCCTTCTACGCCTTTTTCATGCGGGCGCTGCGGGTGGCCTGTGTGGTGATCGCCGCCACGCTGCCCGGTTTTTTCGTGGCGGTATGCGTCTTTCACCCGGAGATCATCCCGGCGGACATCATGTTCGACATCGCGGAGGCAGAGAGCAAAACGCCCTTTCCGCTGATGGCGGAGGCGCTGATCATCCACCTGATCTACGAGGTGGTGCGGGAGGCGGGGCTGCGGATGCCCGTGGCCATCGGTCACGCGGTGAGCATCGTGGGGGCGCTGGTGATCGGCGACACGGCGGTGACGGCGGGACTCATCGGCGCGCCCATGCTGATCGTGGTGGCGCTGACGGCGGTCTGCTCCTCGGTGGGGGTACGGCTGCACGAAACCGTCTCATTGATCCGCTTCGCGCTGATCCTGATCGGCGGTCTCACGGGCCTTTACGGCATGATGTTATTCTCGGGGCTGATGCTGACGGACCTTTGCGCCGTGGCCCCCTTCGGCGTGCCCTATTCCGCGCCGGTGTCTCCCTTCGTGGGACCCGCCCAGAGGGACACCGTCTGGCGGGCCGGGTGGAAAAAGCTGGGGCGGTCCATTCTGACGGTGAAAGAGATGAAGTTTGAGTAGCACGGCGCATTGCGCCGTCTGACGGCAGCCCATGATAATTTGTTTTTCTTCTGTATGATACCTTTTTTGTGACGGTACTTTCGCTGCAATTAAACGCTTCGTTACCGGACACGTCCGACGGCGCAATGCGCCGTGCTACGATAGTTGTTTACGCGAAGCAATAATCCGTTTATTACCGAAACATCGTTGCTGAACACGCATAAAGGATGAAACACCAAATGAAATCACAGGAAGCAATCAGCGGGGCGCAGCTTTTTTCCGTGCTGTTCGTCAGCCGGATCATTGGGCTGTTCACCTTCACGGTGCCCCAGGAGACCGGCTTTTCCGCCGGGGACCGGGTGCTGTTCACCCTCCCCCTTTTCCTGTTCTGCCTGCTGGGCGCCGCGCCGGTGCTTCTGACGGCGAAACACCCGGCGGGGATCGTAGGCTTAGCGGGAGAAGTCTCCCCCGCCCTTGCGAAAACCGCCGGAACCGTCCTCTGCGGGGCGTTCCTGTGCGCGGCGGCGCTGGGGGTGCTGCGGTTCGAGCTGTTCGTCAGCACCGTCATGTTCCCGGAGGGCGACACGCTGCTGCTCACCGCCCTGCTGCTGGCGGCGGCCTCGGCGGCAGCCGTCCACGGGATGCAGTCGCTGGGGCGGACGGCCTCGGTGCTGCTGGCGCTGCTGGCGGCCTCCATGGTGTTCATTTTGCTGGTCACGGCGGACCGGTTCGACCCGCTCAACCTGACCCTCCCGCTGGAAAGCGGCGTGACGCCGGTGCTGAAAAACGGCTTCCGTTCCGCCTGCCGCACCATGGAGCTGACGGCCCTCTCCGTCGCGCCCACCTTCACCAAGGGGAACCTGCGAAAAACCGGCGTCGGATGGCTGGCAGTCTTCACCCTCACCGCCGCGGCGGTGTTCTTCGTCATCGGCGGCGTGACGGGCCGCTACGGGGAACAGCAGATGTTCCAGCTCTACACCATGACGGCCATCGCCCAATTCGGCGTGTTCGAACGACTAGATGCCATTCTGACGGGGCTGTGGATCCTCGGGGCGTTCTTACAGGCGGCCTTCTTCCTGCGGCTGGCGGCGACGGCGGTGGAACAGGCATTTGGCAAAAATCTCAACGCCGCGCCGGTCTTCGCCGGGGGCGGCGTCGTGTTCGCGCTGTTCCTGCTGTTCTCCCTCCTCGCCGCCCACACCGAAGGCGTCGCCACCCTCGCCGCGTCGGAGACAGTCTTCCTCCTCGCCGCCGTCGCGCTGCCGGGAACGGTGATCGTCGCGCATCGAATCCAAAAAACGGAGCGCCGGCGATATTCCCGGTAGCGCGGCACCTCAGTGCCGCTCGTGACACAAACGAATTATTTGACAAACCGGCAAACAACCGTTCTC
>CAMVNL010000204.1 GCA_947168785.1 uncultured Clostridia bacterium
ATGAATTTGCCACCATCATGGTGGATGAGTGCTATAAGGCCGGCGCGTCCCGGGTGGATATCGACTGGTCCTGGCAGCCCATCACGAAGCTCAATTACCGTCACAGGACCGTGAAATCACTTTCCACCGTGCAGAAGTGGGAAGAAGAACGGCTGAAGCTGATGACGGAGGAATATCCCTGCCGGATCTTTATTGTCAGCGACGACCCGGACGGGCTCAAGGGGATCAATCAGAAGAAGATGCAGAAGGCGCAGCTCGCTCGTTATCCTGTCATCAAGCCCTATCGGGACGCCATTGAAAGCAAACATCAGTGGACCATCGCGGCCATTCCGTCCTACGTCTGGGCAAAAAAGATCTTCCCGGACCTCAAGAAGAACGCCGCCTATGAAAAGCTGTGGGAGGCCATTCTGGCCACGGTTCACGTGACGAAGGACAACGATCCCGTGGAAGCATGGGACCGCCATAACGCCGACCTGAAAAACCGCTGCGAGTGGCTCAATTCCTATAAATTCGATTATCTGGAGTATCACAGCGCCAACGGGACGGATTTCAAAGCATGGCTGATTCCCGAAGGGCACTGGTGCGGCGGCGCGGAAGCCACCAAGCAGGGCGTCATCTTCAATCCGAACCTGCCGACGGAGGAGGTATTCACCAGCCCCATGAAGGGCCGCGCGGAGGGTAAGCTGGTCGCCACCAAGCCTCTTTCCTATGAAGGCCAGCTGATCGAGAACTTTTCCATCACCTTCAAAGACGGCAAGGCCGTGGAATGGGAAGCCGAAAAGGGCAGGGAACTGCTGGATAAGATGATTGGCATGGACGAAGGCTCCGCTATGCTTGGCGAACTGGCCCTGATCCCGAAGGAAAGCCCCATCAATCAGAGCGGCATCCTTTACTATGAGACGCTGTTTGACGAAAACGCCACCTGCCACGTGGCGCTGGGCATGGGCTTCAACGATACCATCGACGGCTATCTTGACAAGACCAACGAGGAATGCCGGGAGCTTGGTATCAACGACAGTATCATCCACGTGGACTTCATGATCGGGTCTGACGATCTGGAAATCACCGGCTATAAAGACGGCGTCGCCACCCCCATTTTCAGGAACGGAACGTGGGCTGACTGAATTACGTCATAATGCGGAATTGGCAATATAAATATCGGAGCGGGGCCGCGTCGGCTCCGCTCCTTGTGCGTTTTTCAATCTTTCATCAGGCTGTTGCAGGGAAGTGAAGGATGACTTTGAACAGGTCGCCGTCGATCGACACGTCAAACTGCCCATCCATCAGCTCCGTGAGGCTTTTCGCGATGGATAATCCCAGCCCGCTGCCGTCGGTGTTGCGGGACGTATCTCCCCGGACGAACCGCTCCGTGATCTCCTCCGGAGGGATATTCAGCGGCGCGCCGGAGATGTTGCGGAAGGTGATCTGCGCCGTGCCGGAAGAGGCGCCCAGCGACAGATATACCCTTGTCCCTTTCATGGCGTATTTGCAGATATTGCCCATCAGGTTGTCAAACACCCGCCACAGCAGCCGCCCGTCCGCCTGCACCGCGATTTCATCCTGTGGGATTTCACTGATCAGTTGAAGCGATTTTTCCTTTAACCGCGCGTCATATTCACCGATGACCTGCCCCAGCATCACGTTGAGCACGGTTCTTTCCCGGTTGACCGTCAGGTTTCCCGTGGCGGCCTTGGAGGCGTCCACAATATCGGCGCAAAGCTTTTTGAGCCTTTGGCTCTGCCGGTCGATCACTTCGATGTATTCCTGTGCCTTCGGATCGGTCACTTCGGTCCCTTTCAGCAGGTCCACGTAATTGATAATGGAGGTCAGCGGCGTTTTCAGGTCGTGGGAGACGTTGGTGATGAGCTCTGTTTTCATGCTTTCGCTCTTCATCCGCTTCTGCACTTCACTGTTGACCCCGTCGCTGACGGAATTGAGGTAGTCGGCGTTCTTTTTGAATTCCCCGAACAGGTATTTCGGATCGATTTTTTCGTTGACGTTCCCCTCCGACAGTCGTTTTGCGCCGGTCTGTAGCTTGTTCAGATTGACAGCCAGCAGCGCCAGCAGCGGCAATTCGACGATCTTCCATAAAATCAGCAGAATCACAAATTCGCTTTCATCGTGGACGAGGAAGGAATAGATGAACTCTGCGACGCCGGTTGTCACATAGACAGCGCCGATTTTCAGGAACAGGTTGGTGTTTTCCGACGCCTTTCTGAATAAAGCGATCAGCTTTTTTACGATCCTGAACAGTACTTTGAACAGCCAGCCGAATAAAAAGTTTTTGCCGATGGTCTTCGCCTTGCAGCGGACGACGGTGGTTTCAATAAAGACGATCCCGGTCAACGCGAAGGCGAACGACGCGACGGCAATCGGGAGCGGGCCGTCGTATTCTCCGTCTTCCACTATATAGATAAATAAAGAAATCAGAATCGTAAAAATGACAGCGAAGACAAGATCGTAGGGAATGCGGTGCAGGCCTTTTGCTTTCGGTGAATCTTCCCCTTTCACGTGCCCAGCGCAGAGCAGCAGCAGAACAATGAACAGGACGGCAGCCAGCGCATAGATGATCGTCAGCGGGATAATTTTATGGATATAACCGTAGGCGAATCCCACAAGACGCTGCGCGTAGTAGAACAGGTCTTTGGCCTCCATCGTTTTGGGAAGGGTATAAGTCGCCGTATAAGTCTTGTGCGGGAAGGAATCGGTGTCCCCGGACAGATCCGCCCACGTTTCGTTTGCGTGCGAGTGACCGATAAAATAGACCATCCCATTGTCGCTGACGGCAAAATCGTTTTCATAAAAGGTCATCCATTCGCCGTCGTATTGCGCATAGGCGTTTTCGTCTTCTTTTGTTTCATAGATCTGTGTACAGTACCGCAGGATCGCTTCATTGTAGTTGACGCCGTCATAGAAATACCGGAAACGCCAACCGGAGCCGTCGTCAATCATAAAGACGTGATCCGCAGAAAAAGCAGTCGGTTCGGTAACGCCCGTTTGAGGAGGTAACGTCGTCGGTTCCGGCAGGGAGGTTGCAGGCTCTGCAGCGGCTGTCGTATCCTCCTGCTCCATCACAGTCGTCTCTTCATTGCCGGTCGCAGTCGGCGCGTCCTGTCCGGCTCCCGGCGTGGTTGTCATCGCCTCGGTTTCGGTTTCCGCAACCCAATCGGAATGATTGGGAGAATAATCGTAATCGAAAAGCTGGATCGTTTTTGTAAAGGTTAATCCCTTGTCGGCGGGAGGATCGTTGTAAAGCAATGTGTTTCCGTCTTCATCTGTGACGGCGAAGGAAAGATTGGAGTTCGCTTTGCTGAATTTATTCCGATAGATTTCAATTTCAGGGTTGCCGGGGCCGGGATTCATGATGGTCTCACGAAGGTAATTTGTAATATCCGTCTGATTATAATGTTCGATCACGTCTTCCAGCAAGATCTCGTTCAGTTGATCCTTTTCCGCGTAAAAGACGTTGGATTCCTGCAGCAGCAATCCCAAAATAATATTGGCCGTGACGCCTGCCGTAAAGAGGATGCACAGCAGGAAGCAGATCGTTTTGACAAGCCGCGAGCTTTTCAGTCTTTTCATTTTCTGTCGTCTCCTTTCTGTAACGCAAATTGATACCCGTGTCCCCAAACGACTTTGATATACCGTGGTTCATTGGGGGTGATCTCGATTTTTTCACGGAAATGTCGGAGGTGGAGCGCCACCGTGGAATCGGAACCGAATGGCTCGTCGTTCCAGACGCTTCTGTAAATATCGGTGGGGGAGAAGACCTTTCCTTGATTACGGATCAACAGCTTTAATATCTCATATTCCTTCGGCGTCAGGCTGACCGGCTCTCTGTCCACTGCGACGGATTTGTCGTTGTCGTCCGGCTTGACGGCGGCCCCCAGCGTGACGTATCGGCGCAGCTGCGACCTGACTCTCGCCAGCAGCTCCACCGGGTTGAAGGGCTTTGTGATATAATCGTCCGCGCCGAGATTCAGCCCCAGAATGATATCCGAATCCTCGCTTTTCGCGGTGGTGAAAATCACCGGGGTATTGTATTTCTGCCGCAACAGGCTCAGCGCCGTAAGACCGTCCGTTTTAGGCATCATGATATCCATTAAGATCAGATGCACGGTATTGTGTTCCAGCAGCTCCAGCGCCTGGTCGCCGTTATACGCGCAAAGGACATTGTACCCGTCCGAAATCAGATAGATCTTCAGTGCGGAGACAATGTCCTTTTCATCATCGCAGACAAGAACAGTGTACATGAAGTTCCCTCGTTTCCTCATTCATTACACTGTTATTATCGCACAGATTTTATTAAAAAACAATCGGGGGATTGTTTAAGAATTGTTTAATACCGTGTTTCCTCCCACGCAGACGTATTTCACGTTGATATCTTCGTCAAACAGTATGAGATCCTCGTCGTAGCCCTTTGCGATCTTTCCCTTCCGGTCGGCAAAGCCCACCACGCGAAGAGGGGTAAGGGACGCCATTTTTACCGCGTCCCACAGCGGGATATCGCAGCGCTTTACCATGTTTCTGACAAGCAGATTGCTTGTCGCCACGCTTCCGGCCAGGCAGGAGCGGTCCGCCAGCTTCATGACCTGATCTTCGTACACGACGGCCTGACCGTTCTCCTGTAGGATGACGGTGCCTTCCTCCATGTCCATGGCGGAATACTCCAGGCCGTCCGTAATGGCGTAGGCCTTGTCAGGGCCCTTTGCCTTGTAAATCAGTTTGATGGCGCCGTAGGGCAGATGGCGCAGGTCGCCGATGAACTGCGCGGTGAAACCGTTCAGCGCAAGGCCCGCTTCCGCCACGCCTACTTCACGGAAGATGCCGTTCTTGTGCATGGCGGAGCTGGCGGAAAAAATATGCGTAATGTCGGAATATCCGTGGCCCAGCGCTTCCTCCGCCACGGAAAAGTCTGCGTCGGAGTGGGCGATGGAGGCCACGATCCCGCGTTTGGCCGCTTCTTCGCCGACCCGCATGCCGTTTTTCACCTCCGGCGCGGCGCCGATCATCAGAAGATCGTCGGAGTAATCCAACAGGGCGGCGATATTTTCTTCCGTGGGGATCAGAATGTTATCCGGGCTCTGGGCGCCTTTCTTTTTCATAGAAAGAAAGGGGCCTTCCAGATGGATCCCCAGAATATTGGCTTCT
>CAMVNL010000205.1 GCA_947168785.1 uncultured Clostridia bacterium
GCACCATGTCCGCGGCGCCCTTGGTCACATCCGTTCCGGTGATGCCCATGCCCACGCCGATATCGGCGGCCTTGATGGAGGGCGCGTCGTTGACGCCGTCGCCGGTCATGGCGGTGACCATGCCGCGGGCCTTCCAGGCCTTGACGATGCGGGTCTTGTGCTCGGGCTGGACGCGGGCGTAGACGGAGTATTTGGTGACCTCCTCGATCATCTCTTCATCCGTGAATTTATCCAGGTCCGCGCCGAGGATGGCCTGAGAGGGATCGGAGATGATGCCCAGCTCACGGCCGATGGCGACGGCGGTATCCTTGTGGTCGCCGGTGATCATCACCGGGCGGATGCCGGCCTCGCGGCACTCCGCAATGGCGTCCTTCACTTCGGGACGGACGGGGTCGATCATGCCGGTAAGGCCCACGAACACCAGCTCGCGCTCCAGATGCTCCGCCTCATAGTCGGCGGGCTCGGAGGGATAGATCTTCATGGCGCAGGCCAGCACGCGCAGGGCGTTGTCGGCCATCCGCTTGTTGTCAGCCTTGATCTTCTCAATAAATTCGGGGGTAATGGGCACCACGGTCTTGCCGTCGACAAGAGCGGAGGTGCAGCGGTCGATGATCACGTCCGGCGCGCCCTTGGTGTACTGCACGTAGCCCTGAGCGGTCTTATGGACGGTGGACATCATCTTCCGGCCGGAATCGAAGGGCGCTTCGCCCAAACGGGGATTTTCTCTGACCAGATCGAACTTGGGCAGGCCCAGCTTGTAGGCGTAAGCCACGAGGGCCGCTTCGGTGGGCTCGCCGGTGACCTTGCCCTCTTCGTCCACTTCCGCGTCGCAGCACAGGGCCATGGCGGTAGCCAGCAGCTTTTCATCCTGACCGAAGTGATCCACCACGGTCATTTTGTTCTGGGTCAGGGTACCGGTCTTATCCGAGCAGATGATCTGGGTGCAGCCCAGGGTCTCAACAGCGGTCAGCTTGCGGATCAGCGCCTGACGTTTACTCATGGCGGTGACGCCGATGGAAAGGATAATGGTCACCACGGCGGGCAGACCTTCGGGGATGGCGGCCACGGCCAGCGCGATGGCGGCGATGAACGTGTCAAGGGACGCTTCGCCCAGCAGCTGCCAGGAGAACCCGGCGTCGCTGAAAACGATATCTTCCACGATGCCCACGGCGAAGACGATGACGCAGATGCCGATGACCAGCTTTGTGAGGAATCTGGAAAGCTCCGCCATTCTGATCTGCAGGGGGGTCTGTTCCTTTTCCGCTTGAGAGAGCGCGTCGGCGATCTTACCCATTTCGGTATCCATACCGATGGCGGTGACCACAGCCTTGCCGCGGCCGTAAACGATGGTAGAACCGCTGTAAAGCATATTCTTGCGGTCGCCCAGGGGCACGTCCTTGGTGCTGTCCTTCAGGTTCAGCACGTCGATCAGCTTGGTGACGGGGACGGATTCGCCGGTGAGGGCGGCCTCCTCCACCTTCATGGAGTGGCTCTCGATGATGCGGCAGTCCGCCGGAACGGCGTCGCCCGCTTCAAAGATCACGATATCGCCGATGGTCACGTCCTCGCTCTTGATGGTGACCACTTTTCCGTCACGCAGCACGGGGGAGGTGGCGGCGGTCATTTCCATCAGCGCGTCCATGGCGGCTTCGGCCTTGCTCTCCTGCACCAGGCTCATGATGGTGTTGATGATGACCACCACAAGGATGACCAGCACGTCTGCAAAGTCCTTGACGCCGGGCTTGCCACCCGCCTCCAGCACCGCGACCACCGCCTGAATGGCGGCCGCCACCAGCAGCATGATGATCATGGGGTCGGCAAGGGAATTGATGAATTTTTTGAAGAGACTTTCTTTTTCCGCCTCTTTCAGCTTGTTTTTGCCGTTGGCCGCAAGCCGTTTTTCGGCTTCCTCGGTGGTGAGGCCCGCTTCGGAGCTGGCGACTTCCTTGAAAACAGCTTCGGTGGTTTCCAGATAGTGCTTCATGTTCTGTTCCGATCCTTCCTGTAGCGAATTTTTGACATTAAAAAACCTCTGACAGAGCAGACACTCCGTCAAAGGTCTTGCTTCCAGATAAGCAGGGCTGGCCGCCAGACGGTAGATCCGCCGGTTGTTGACGGGCAGCTAAGACAGACGCCTTTAAGCTACTCCCCTTTAACATCGAAAAACAGTTTACCATATTTTTCGAAGGGTGTCAACAACAATTTGGCGCGGGAAAGAGAAAATCGAAACGTTGCCTCCTTAGTCCTCAAATATCGCGTCGAAGGCGGCCAGCGCATCCACCCAGGATGCGCCGGACTTGGCGCCCTTCATTTTTGCCCCGCAGCGGGGACAGGCTGCGACGGGCCTACCGGAGAGGAAGCCGCAGGCGGAGCACTGATATTCGTCTTTTCCGAACAAATGGGTTTGCCGGATCCACTGCGCGGTGTGCTTCATGATTTTGTCTCCCTTCAATTCGGATTCCCCGTCCTCACAGACTGATGCAACCCATTGCTTTCCCGGCTGAGATGTAATGGAATGCGCCTGTTTGCTCAGCAGGGCGAGATAGCCGGTCTGCTCATATTCTTCCGGATCCCTTTCCGCGATACGGGCGGGCGGTTCCCGGATCGTACAGCATCCTTACAATAGCACAAAAACGGCTCTGCGTCAACAGATGGTTGTACCATAATACGGTCTCTGTTGAAACAGACAGGGAAAAGCGATCCCGACGCGCCGGTTTTCGATAACAGTGCCGCTGCGGTGCATGAAGAAAATCCCATATTCTTTGTTTAAAGCGGCGCAAAAAATGACCGGCGAAAACAGAAACAATGTGCCGGTATTCAGCGAAAATAAGAAAAGTACGACCGCATCCGGAAGGCGGGCTGCAGTTTTGCGGCGCCACAGGGGCGATTTTTATTTGTGCGCGAATTATGTTCTTCGGGAAATTTGATTGAAATATTCATAATTCTCAACTATAATAAATCATGAAGATGTCGTCCATAAAATTCTTAAATATAATTTAAAAGAGAAGATGAAAAAAACGCTTTTTGACAGAGGAAAGAGCATGGAACGAGAGAACCTGAACCCGGCGTTCATCCGGTGTCGGGCGGAACACTATGACGCAGTGACGTCCATGTACGGGCGCGTTTTGACGGAGCTGGAACGGACGGTCAATTACCCGAAATGGACGAAGGACCACCCCGGCGCAGATTACGTGAGGGAAGCGATTGAAAAAGGCGAACAGTTTGCCTGCGTCGCGGATGGGGAGATCCTCGGCGCGGCGGTGCTGAACGAGGACCCCGAAGGAAATTACGCCATCGGGCATTGGAGCGAAGACCTGCCGGAGGGCGCTTATCTTGTGGTGCATATCCTTGCCGTGGACCCCGCATGGAAAAACAAGGGGATCGGCGGATTTCTGGTGGACGGCGCCGTCGCTTTCGCCAAAGAACAGGGCTATCGGGCGATCCGGCTGGACATCGTGCCGGATAATCTCCCGGCAAAGCGTTTATACACGTCCAGAGGCTTTGTCAGCGCCGGGCAGATGGATCTGCGGCCGGAAATCAAAGAGATCCCGATTTTTGAACTGTATGAGCTGAACCTGCGATAAAGCAAAGAAATATTTACTCATATTTCAAGAAAACAGATGGAGGCGGTTATATGCTGCAAAAAATCATCGGCTTTTTCACGGCGATCCTTGCTTTTTTCACTTCCGTTTCCCAGTTGATCTTCACGCCCAACGTGATCCGTGTCGATTTCGACAGTGTCGTTGACGAGATCCGGCCCGTCCATAACGTGGGCCGGATGCCGGAATATGAAGTCAACAGCGAAACCAACCGCTGCTTCACCGAGGCAAACATGACCTCATGCCGCACGCACGATATCCACGCCACCGATATCCACAATATCTTTCCCGATTTCTCCCGGGACGCGGACGACGAAAGCGCCTATTTCTTTGAAGATTGCGACAAGGTGATCGCGTCCATCGTCGACACGGGCATGGAGCCGTTTTTCCGCCTGGGGATCAGCTGGAGCGACCCGGTGCGGGACCGCGAATTCCTGCTGCCGCCCGCGGACTGCGACAAATGGGCGCAGGTCTGCGAGCATATCATCCTGCACTACAACGAGGGCTGGGCCGACGGCTTCCGCTATGACATCGAATACTGGGAGATCTGGAACGAGCCAGAGAACAGCGACGATATCGCGGACAACCACTTCTGGATCGGCTCCGACGAAGAATTCTTCCGCCTGTACGACGTGACGGCCAAATATCTGAAGGCGAAATTCCCCGAACTGAAGATCGGCGGCTACGGCTCCTGCGGATTTTACGCGCTGACAAAAACAAACGCGATCAACACGGGGGCCACCTCGCGGAATCAGTATTTCATCACCTACTATCAGAATTTCCTCCGTCATATAAAGGCGCACGGTTCCCCCATGGATTTCTTCTCGTGGCACAGCTATACCACTACCGAAAAGAACGCTACATACATTCAATACGTCAAGGAAACGCTGGCCAAGGCGGGGTACGGCTACGCGGAGATCATCTGCGACGAGTGGAACTACAACCCCACGGAAAACGACAAGATCGACCGCCGCTACGGCGCCAACCAGACCTCCATGCTGCTGATGTTCCAGAACGAGGGGCTTGACATGGCGCATTACTACGACGGGGACGACGACGGATTGATGTGGGCCGGTCTGTTCGTGCACGGACGGCAGCTTTCGTCCGCCTATTACGGATTCTGGGCGTTCGGACAGCTATATAAGCTCGGCCATCAGGCAGAGATCAAAAATATGCGTCTGGCCGACGACCTGTACGCGGTGGCCGCCACGGGCGAGGACGGGCAGGCGCTGCTGATCGCGAACGTTTCCGAAAAAAGAGACCGGCCGCTTAAGATCGACGCGGGCGGTTACGCCGTTGACAAGTGCATGACGGTGAATGAAGCCTGCGAGTGGGTGGAGATCCCGCTGCCCGACAAGATCGAAAGCGGGTCCATGCTGTACGTCACGTTCAGGAAATAAACCCTTATCAACAGAGATACACACAAACGCTCCCGGAAGTTTGCCGCGAATTTGCGGCGTCTCTCGGGAGCGATTTTATGGTATTTCCGCAATCGTATTTTGCAGGGGTCTTACACCGGAAAAACGGTTCCTGTCACACCGTGAGCAGGGC
>CAMVNL010000206.1 GCA_947168785.1 uncultured Clostridia bacterium
CTCGGCACAGAACCGCCGACCACTTCCTCGGCGAATTCCAGTTCGTTGGCTTCCGTGGGCTCAAAGCGGATCCACACGTCGCCGAACTGGCCGTGACCGCCGGTCTGCTTCTTATGACGCCCGTGAATCTCCACTTTTTTCTGAATGGTTTCTCTGTAAGCCACTCTCGGGGTGCTGAGGTCAACCTCCACGCCGAACTTTGCTTTCAGCTTGGTGACGATCAGGTCAAGGTGCTGCTCGCCGAGGCCGGCAAGAATCTGCTCTCTGGTCTCGTCGTTGGTATAGAAGCTGATGGCGGGGTCTTCCTGCGCCAGTCTCTTGAGGCCGGCGGCGACCTTTTCTTCCTCGCCCTTCTTCTTGGCGCTGACGCACATCTGCAGGCAGGGCGCCGGGAACACGGGGGCGGCCAGGTTCAGGATCTGCTTGTCGCCGCAGAGGGTGTCGCCGGTCATGAACTCGTCCAGCTTGGTGATAACGCCGATGTCGCCGGCCACGATGGCGGAAGCGTCCTCGGTCTTGCCGCCGCGGGCGGTCAGGATCTTACCCATTCTCTGGGTGGAGCCGGTTCTGGCGCAAACGCAGGTCACGTCGGAAGCGATCTTGCCGGAGACGACCTTCACGTAGCTCATCTTGCCCACGAAGGGGTCTGCCACGGTCTTGAAGCAGATGGCGGCCAGCGGGCCGTTTTCATCGCACTTCAGTTCCACTTCGTTGCCGTCCGCGTCGGTGGCGGTCTCGGTCACGGCGGAGGGGGCGGGAGCCAGCTTCGCGATGCCGTTCAGCACCAGATCGACGGCGTCCATGGTGTAGCCGGCGCAGGCGTAGACGGGCATCAGGGAACCGTCGGCCACGCCAACGGAGAGGGCGTTGACGAGCTCGTCGTGGGTGAAATCCTCACCCTCAAAGAATTTTTCCATCAGCCCGTCGTCAGTGCTGGCGACGGCCTCTTTGAACTCATCGTGGATCGCGGTGATCCGGTTGTCGGAGGGCATGGCGACCTCGGTCGCTTTGCCGTTTTTATAAGCGAAAGCCTTGTCCTGCAGGAAGTTGACGTAGCACTCCACCTTGTCGTTGACCATGTAGGGAACGACCACGGGGCAGACCTCCGTGCTGTATTCCTCTTTCAGGGCTTCCACGGTCTTATAGAAGTCGGTGTTTTCTGCGTCGCAGCGGGTCACGGCAACGAATTTCGCCATGTTTCTGGCAGCGGCGGCCTTATAGGCCTTCTCCGCGCCGACGTCCACGCCGGAGCCCGCGGCAAGAACGATCAGCACGCTTTCCGCCGCTCTCACGCCTTCGGCGACGCCGGTGGCGAAGTCAAAGAGCCCGGGCGTGTCGATAATGTTGATCTTTTTGCCCAGCCATTCGATGGGGGCGACGGCCGAAGAAACGGAGTTGTGGCGGCGTTTTTCTTCCGCGTCAAAGTCCATGACGGTGTTGCCGTCCGCCACTCTGCCGAGACGGTCAGACGCGCCAGCCGCGTAAAGCATGGCTTCGGCAAGGGTGGTTTTACCTCTGCCGCCGTGACCCGCCAGACAGACGTTGCGGATATTCTCTGCGCTGTAAACTTTCAAGATAAAAAACCTCCAATATTTTGAACTGAAAATCCTTTGACCAGACTTTTACCCATGAATTATATCATACCATAAAATTCTTTGCAAGATTAAACCTTGTATTATCCGCTGATTGACTGCCGAAATTGCCCCCGCCTTTCTTGGTGAAAATAAACAAAATCCCGGAAAATAGCAGATTTGTTTGACAAACGGAATCATAATTGGTATCATTACTTTAATTAGTTAACTTGCTAAAGAGGAGCTGAAAAAGCCATGAGCAAGGTTTTGGAAAAAGTCAAGGATATCATCGGCGTGGAGGGCACCGTCAAGGAGGTGTTCGTTCCTGCGCTGAATTTTACCTCCGCCAACATCACGCTGGGCGGCGCGGGGTATCCCATCGGCCAGTTCCACCAGCAGTTTCTGGCCTACGTGGAGGGGCTGGATACGGAGCAGGCGGGGCGCATTTCGCTGATCAACGGCCTGTGGGACGCCTTCAACGACCCCATCATGGGGACCATCACCGACCGCACCCACTCCCGGTTCGGCCGCCACCGCCCGTATTTGCTGATTTCCGCGATACCGTTTGCGCTGGCGTATATCTTCAAGTGGACCTCCTTCGGTATCTCCGGCACCGGGAACCTGTCCGCCGTCTGGTGGTGGTATCTGTTCGCCGCGATCCTTTACAGCACCTCCTATACCGTGGCGGCCATCCCTCACGAGGCCATGCTGCCGGAGGTGGCCCCCTCCTATTTCCTCCGCACCCAGTTCAAGATCGTGGAGTATATGATGAACTCGGTGGGGCAGGTGAGCTCCTGGGTGTTCACGGCGCTGGCCATCAGCGGCTTCAACGTGAAGGTGGCCCTCACCGGCCTGCCCAACCCCACCCCCGCCGACCGGGGCAACTACGCCATGATCGGCATTATCCTCTCCGTCTGGTTTTTGTGGCCGCTGATCTTCTGCTTCTTCAAGACCAGCGAGCCGCCCTCCATCGCCCAGCCCCACCAGCCGCTCAACTGGCGCTATCTGGTGCATGAGTATAAGCTGGTGTTCTCCAACCGGTCCTTCCGGCAGTATTTCATCATTCAGTTCTTCTATTCCCTCTGCCACAGCTTCTACGGCATTACCGACCAGTATTTCATCATCAGCGTGGCGGACCTCTATAAGTATTTCAATCTCTTCAATATCATCGCGGGCACGTCGGAGTTTATGGGGTCGCCCCTCAACTATCTGCTGGTGCGCTATAAAGGCAAGACCTTCTGCGGCAAGCTGCTGGGCCCGCTGATGGTGGCGGGGCTCGCCATCAACGGCCTGATCACGCAGAAAACGCCCCGCGGTCTCGCCGCCGCCATCATGATCACCTCGGCGGTCCTCTACAACTTCGGTTTCTCCGGCCCCGGCTTTGTGGCGGACAACATCCGCCCCGACGTGACCGACGCGGACGAGCTGATCACCGGCCGCCGCCGCGAGGGAGTGATCGCCACCTTCTACTCGCTGTTCCGCAAGACCGTCGGCAGCTTTATCAGCTACGCGGTGGGGCTGGGCCTCAAGCTCTTCGGTTACGATCCCAACAAGCAGTCCCCGGCGGAGCAGACGGCCCGTTCCACCTTCGGTCTGCGGCTGAACTTCGTGTTCATCCCCACCGTCCTCGCCCTGTTCTGCGTGCTGGCTATTTACCGCTACGCCATGACGAAGGAGGACCACGAGCTGATCAAAAGGATCATCAAGGACCGCCACGAGACCGGCAAGGCGGAGGTCACCGAGGAGCAGAAAAAACGCCTTGAAAAGATTACCGGCCGGAAGTGGGAGGATATGTGGATCGGTCAGACGGAACAACCCTGACGGTTGTCTGGCGGATAAAAAAGGGGGCGCTTTGTGAAAGCCGTCTCCTTTTTTGTTTGTCATTCTCCCGTCGGGCGAGTGAACTGTAAAAGGAAGCGATGGATTTCCGGAAATCTATTCCGTATAATGGACATGCAACCAAGACACAGGAGGAAAACCGATGGAACTGGGTATGAAAATCAAAACGCTCCGCCTGAAGGCGGGGCTGACGCAGGAGCAGCTTGCGGAAAAGCTGGGGATCGGGCCCCAATCGGTATCAAAATGGGAAAACGCCGTTGCCATGCCGGATATCTCCACGCTGCCGCTGCTGTCTGAAATCTTCGGCGTGACTATCGACGATCTGTTTGACCTTTCAACGGAACAGCGCTTCAACCGGATCGAAAGCCGGATGGACCGGGAGGAGGAATTGCCGTGGGATTTATTCACGGCCTATGAGGAATTTCTGAAAGCGCAGATCTGCGCCGAAGCGTACAAAAAACGGGCGACGGAGCTGCTCGCGACCCTCTACTGGCACAGGATGAACAGCTACGCGATCAAGGCGGACAATTATGCAAAAGAATCCGTTCGCATGGCGCCCGACGAAAAGGGCTGCCGGTGGATCCTGCAGAAGGCGGACGGCCACGTGGCGTGGGACTGGAACATCGCCAACCATCATAAAGCGGTGGATTTCTACCGGGATCTGGTGAACGAACATCCGGAAGATCCCATCAACTACGCCTATCTGCTGGATAACCTGATCGCCGATCACCGGACGGAGGAGGCGGAGGAAACGCTGCGCAGGCTCAGCCGTCTGAAGGGCGCCAACCCGGTCCTCAACGAGGTGTTCCGGGCGCATATCGCCCTGGCCCGCTTTGACGAAGCCGCGGCGGACGGGATCATGGAGGAGCTGCTGCAAAACCATTCGGAAAACAGCGTGTGCCTGTTTGAGGCCGCCCAATACTATGCGTCAAAGTGCGATTATCCGAAAGCCATCGACTGCTATGAGCGTTCCTTCCGGGCGGAAAAACGGCGACCGAGATATCAGGACGAACTGCAGGCGATCGCCATGATTTATGAAATCATGGGAGATTATCCCCAGGCCGCCGCCACGTATGACAGGATCATCGACCTTCTGCGAAATGAATGGGGCATGACCGAAGAGACTGGCCTCAAGGAGGCGCAAAAGGAAAAAACGCGACTGCTGATGAAAGTCTGACGGGAGAAATCTCGTTGCTTCAACAGATTCCAATTGCTGCATCCCACAATTTTCCAGGATGAATCATTTTTTCTGAAATTCAACTTCAGTGAATAGCGGCACTGAGGTGCCGCGCTACCATACTGTCCTCCGACAAATCTTAATATCAAAAAAGGATCTCTGACCGAAGCATCGGTTCAGGGATCCTTCATTGCTTTTACTATGGAAAAATGCGAATCAGTATTATTCTTCCATTGTCGCCGGGTCTGGCAGGTCCACGATAGTCGGCGCAACGCCGAGGGAGGGGAGAAATTTCTCCAGCAGGTCGGCGGTCCTGAGCTTCACCACCGATGTGTTCACACAGGGATGGCAGCCGATATACTCCTGTTCCAGCAGGGGCTTGTCGATCAGCAGCTTCACGCGCTTGTCCGCGTCGTTCATCAGCCCGAACACGCTCACCGAGCCCGGCGTCACGTTCAGGAATTTCTCCATGAACTCCGGCCCCGCGAAGGAGAGCCGCGCGGTGTTGATCTGTTTGCTGAGAAATTTCGTCTTGAACACTTTTTTACCCGGCATCAT
>CAMVNL010000207.1 GCA_947168785.1 uncultured Clostridia bacterium
GCGCAATGTTTAACATATTATACTATTTTTTGCGAATTTACGCAAGATATCCGCGGCATATTTTCAGAAATTTAACAATTATCCGTGATGATCCTGAAACTGCCCGCTTCCCGCCGATTTGTAAATGGGCTGTGAATTTTCTGTAAAAACTGCGGTAAGCCATTGACAACTGACCGCAGAAAGGGTGTATAATGATAAAAAGAAATGAAAGGATTTTTCTGTTATGAGCATTTATGATTATTCCGTTCCCACTCCCGCCGGGGAGGAGCTGTCGCTTGCGCAGTACCGGGGCAAGGTGCTGATGATCGTCAACACCGCCACCGGCTGCGGCTTTACCCCTCACTACAAGGATATCGAGGCCATCTATGAAAAGTGCCACGACAAGGGCTTTGAGGTCATCGACGTGCCCTGCAATCAGTTCGCCGGTCAGACCCCCGGCACAGACGACGAGATCCACGAGTTCTGCACGCTGAAATACAACACCCAGTTCCCGCAGATGAAGAAGAGCGACGTCAACGGTGAGAACGCCCTGCCGCTGTTCACTTACCTCAAGAGTCAGAAGGGCTTTGAGGGCTTCGGCCACGGCCCCATGGCGCTGGCCATGAGCGCCATGCTGAAAAAGCAGGACAAGGATTATAAGAACAACCCCGATATCAAGTGGAATTTCACCAAGTTCATCGTGGACCGCGAGGGCAACGTCGTCGCCCGTTTTGAGCCCACCGCCTCCATGAAGGACGTGGCGGCCTGCGTGGAATCGCTGCTGTAAAGTCAGCTTCCGACAGATCAAACAGGGTTGAGAGAAGGATTTCCGGACGAACGGTCCGGGAGTCCTTTTTTCTTGGTTTGCACGGAAGGGGGGGAGACAAAGGTGGATTTGTCGGGATAAAATCGTAGCACGCTGCCTCAGCAGCGTTGCAACGCAGTTCCGATTAACGGCGCGAGTCGCAGACCAAACGATCCGGTGTGATCGTTTGGTCTGTTGCGATACAATGAGTCGACGGCAGTCGGCGATTGACAATAAATGCCGTGCTACGGGAAGCAACATTTGCGCAGAAAACGCAACTGAGGCTGCATGCTACGGGATCTCGCCGAACTCCCAATTTCCCGCTTCCTTTCCATCCCGCGGCATGCCGCGGCTGACCGCGGTCTTCCGGTTCGCTGCGATCGCTTTTGGCAGTCTTTTTTATGATCCCGCACAGAATGTTTGCCATAAGAAACAAGTATTTTAGACATTTTGTTCATTTTTGTTGCAATGGCGGCGGAGGCATGGTATAATACGTTTGTCTGTCTCCGTGCGCGCGGCGCGCAAAAAAAGAAACTGCGGGAAAGGCGGTCATGCTATGGCAGGAAATGCCCTGGGCAAGGTGAAGGGTCTCTTCACCGAGATCAAAACCCACTGGAAGACCCCGGCGGAAGGGAAGTACGTCCCCTACCGGGAGTATAAGGATATCTTTATCGCGGTGGGCTCCAACTACGCCGGCAGCAAGCTGCTGGAGTATATCTTTTTCGGCGCGGGATGCTACCTGATGATGTATCACTACCATCTCCCGTACCTCACTTTCACCATCATCGGCCTGATCAACATGCCGCTGAACTACGTCTGGGCCATGATCGGCTGGTATATCAACGACAACCTGGGCTTTCTGGAAAAGAAGAAGGAACGGATCATTTACAGCGTGTATTTCTTTTCCATCGTGCTGGGGCTCACGCTGATCCTCGCCCCGGTCAGCCGCCTGTTCGATCAGAACGGGGCCTTCGTCACCTTTATGAACGGGCTGGAGGGGATCAACTGCGACTCCGCCTTCAAAATCCTCGGGACACACATCCTCTGGAACGGCTGGGCCGGCTCCCGGAACATCTTCTGGCGCAAAAAGCTGCTGCCCAAGTTCGGCCGGTACAAATACAGCCTCTACTGCGACTTCCTCCCCAAGATCGTCATGGTGGCGCTGATCGGCTGGATCCCCCTGTGGACCATCACGGACGTGGTGGAGCGCGTGTGGAAGGCCAACCTCCTGTTTGCTGTCTTCTCCATTTTCGGCTTCGGCAACAGCTTAGAGGCCTGCGCCCAGAATATCTCCCCCAACACCCGGGAGCGGGTGCTGGTGCGCACCTATCCCATCAAGCTGTCCCATCTGGCCCACTCCATTCTCGCCATCATCCTGCCGGTCATTATCGGCTGGCTGCCCCGCAAGTGGGAGGATATCGGATTGTATCAATGGGTGCTGCCCATCACCTTCGGGACCTTCGCCATCCTCACCATGGTCTTTTCCGGGCGCATCAAGGAGCGCATCCCCCAGCCGCCGCTGGAAAAGAAGGTGCAGATCAACTTCTGGGACGGCATGTTCGGCGTCATGCGGAACAAATACAAGTGGATTCAGAACATCGTCTACCTGCTGGATTCCCTTGGCAACGGTATGCTGGCCTTCACCACCATCCTGTATCTCTACACCTTCCGCCTGTCGGGCCTGCTGTATTCGCTGATCGTGGCGCTGGTGTCCTTCGCGGGCACCCCGCCGGATTTCTTCACCCCCTTCTTCATGAAGCGGTTCAGCTACAAGCAGATCACCATCTTTTATCAGTTCTCCCGGGCGCTGGGCAACGGCCTCATCGTGCTGTCGCTCCTGCTCTTCCGTCACAACGTGGTGCTGTGCGGTTCGATCTGCGTGGTGGTGCTGATCCTGATGGAGATGTGCAAGACCGTTCCCACCTCCGTGGGCCACGATATGGATATCCGTATCAACGACTATCAGATGTACCTGTCCGGCGATCGGCTGGTTTACCGGCCCCATTACCTCCTTCGTGGGCCTCATCATCCCGCTGCTGCTGCTCAACCACGGCTTCAACTCCAACTGGGACGTGCTGTTCATCGACGATTCGCGCATTTATATCATCATCATCCCGCTGCTGATCGACACGGTGGGCTACCTGCTGATGGCCATCCCGTACTTCTTCTGGGATTACGACGACGACAAGCAGAACAAGGTGATGGCGGTGCTGCGCCGCCGGGAGGAAGTCACCGCCGCGGCGCAGGCCGCCGAGGAAACGGAGGCGACCGTCAATGAGTAAAAAGGACCGCGCGGAGAAAAAAGCCCGCAAGAACAATCTTGTCGACCAGTCCTTCTACGACGGCTACAAGGACGCTATCCCGGAGGATCAGATCTGGGACTTTCAGGTGGAGGGCCTGCAAAAGCCGTGGATCCGCAAGCCCATGCCCAACGCCCGTGCCAAAAAGATCGTCGTGGTCTTCATTCTGGTGATCGCCATCTCCATCTCCATCTTCTTCTCCTTCTGGATCCTGCACACCGACCCCTTCAAATACGGCGAGGCCGAGGACGGCGGCACGGAGCTGATCCGCTTTTCCAACCCCGGCGAGCTGCTGGAGCTGGCGCTTGATTACGCGGTCACGGACGTTCTCACCGAGGCGACTGTGACCACCAACGAAAAAGGGGAGAGCGAGCGGCACACGTCCTACAGTCTCACCAAGGACGAGACGCAGCCCATCACCGCCCTGCACGAATACGCCTTCAACTGCGACGAGCGGATCCAGCGGATTACCGTGGGAAAGACCGTGACCTCCATCGACAACAAGGCCTTCTATTCCTGCTACGCCCTGCGGGAGATCCGGGTGGACCCGGAGAACCCCAACTACTGCGACGTGGACGGCGTGCTGTTCAACAAGGACAGGACGGAGCTGATCTGCTACCCCATCGACCACGACGCCTACCTGCGGGAAAAGTACGGCTACGAGGGGCAGTACTGGCCCTCGGACAACTGGAAGAACGACGAGGCGGTCGACAAATACAACGAATATTACACGCAGGAATATGAGGATCAGGTCAACACCTACGTGGTGCCGGAGACCGTGAAGGTGATCGGCCCGCTGGCCTTCAACTATTCGGAGCTGTTCCGGCTGTACCTGCCGGAGGGGCTTGAAAGGCTGGAGACCATGGCGATCTTCCGCAACTGGCACATCGAGCGGGTGGATACCTATACCGGCGCGCCGGGCGCGGACGGCCTGCCCGCCCCGGAGAATATCAAGGTCTCCCTGCCGGATTCGCTGACCTATATCGGGTCCGACTGCTTCAACTCCGCCATTGAGATGGATTATATGTATATCCCCGCGAATGTGACCTACATTGGTCACCACGCCTTCTGGGGCGCGGCCCGCAACGAGGGCAAGGGCAAGCTGATCGGCCTGTACGAGCTGCACGCGGCGCTGGACGAAGCGTCCTTCAAAGCGCAGGTGGACGCCGGCGACCAGTGGCAGGGCGAGTACGACAACGGCCTGTTCCCCAAAAGGGTCGGCGTGGTCTACGGCGCGGAACGCCCGGCTGGCCATTGAGGCGGAAAAAAGGGATTGTCTTTGCCGGATCGAACGGCGCACGGCGCCGTGGTACGTGATGCGGCATTGGCGCAGAAAACGCAGCTGAGGCTGCGTGCTACTGCTTCTTCAAACTAAAAAACGGTGCGCCTGAAAATCGGCGTACCGTTTTTTTTGAATCGTATTGTACTGTCCGGAATCGCTGTCAGCGGCGGCCGGTCTGTCGGGGGACGGGGGAGGCTGGTGGCTGCGTTTCCGCTGCCGTGGTCTGGGTCAGCGCCAGGAAGATGAAAAACAGCGGCGTGGTGATGGACTGGGAAATGTTGACAAAGGACTGGGCGAGGTAGCAGACGCAGCACAGGGCGGCGGCCTTCTGAAATCTGCCGCCTTTTTTGACGCCGTCCCGGATCGCGCTGCCGGCCAGCAGCAGATAGGCGGCGAGCCCCAGCAGCCCGTGGGTCACCAGATATTGCAGAAATTCGTTATGGGCGTTGTCGAAGGTCAACCCTGTCTTTTGCTTCATTTCATTCCCGAAGGCGTTTCTCATCAGGATCCCCACCGTCTCTTCACCGGAACCGATCAGCTTGCGGGGCAGCGGGAATTCGCGGTAGAGCCGCAGCAACCGGCTCCAGACGTACCCTCTTTTGTTGCCCCACAGCACGCCGTCAAACCGGAAAAACTCCGTCAGGCTGCCAAGGTCCCTTGCCGTGTCAAAGAAGGTAAACCAGACGAAGGCGGCCAGCAGCGCGGCAAGGGCGGCGCCCAGCAGCAGGGCGAAGGCGATCCGCAGGACTTTGTAAGCAAC
>CAMVNL010000208.1 GCA_947168785.1 uncultured Clostridia bacterium
CTCGTTCAGCTCGATCATCCCCTTGTGTCAGGCGGCGGCCAGCTTTGGGTTGATGGGGAGTCTTGCCACGTTTTTGATACCGTGGGCAGCGGCGATCTCCTCGATGTGGCTCTCACCGTAGAGGAAGTGCTGCTTGCCGCAGTCCGGGCAGGTGAAATAGGAGAAGTTCTCCACGATGCCCAGCACCGGAATGTTCATCAGCTCCGCCATTTTCACGGCCTTGTCCACGATCATGGAGACCAGCTCCTGCGGGGAGGTGACCACAATAACGCCCTTTACGGGCAGGGACTGGAACACCGTCAGCGGCACGTCGCCGGTTCCGGGGGGCAGGTCCACGAACATATAATCCACGTCGTTCCACACCACGTCGGTCCAGAACTGCTTGACAGCGCCCGCGATCACGGGGCCGCGCCAGATCACCGGGTCGGTCTCGTTTTCGATCAGCAGGTTCAGCGACATCATTTTGATGCCGGTCTTGGTGACGGCGGGGAAGAGCCCCACGTCGGAGCCCTCCGCTTTGCTGTGGATGCCGAAGCTCTGGGGCATGGAGGGGCCGGTGATATCCGCGTCGATGATGGCGGTCTCATAGCCCTTACGGCGGGACGCCACCGCCAGCAGGGACGTTACCAGCGATTTGCCGACGCCGCCCTTGCCGCTCACCACGGCGATCACGTTTTTCACGTTGCTCATGGCGTTCTGGGGCTCCAGAAAGCTTGTCTTGTCATTTTCGCACTTGGACGCGCAGTTGGCGCAGTCATGGGAACAATCTGCCATTGTTGTCTTTACCTCTTTTATATTTAATACCTAACTATTATATCCTTAATTAAAATAAAGTCAACCGATTCGCTCAATTTCAGAAAAACGAAAAAAACCGATCCTTTCGGATCGGAATTTTTGGTCATTACGCAGCGTTTTTCTTCTTGAACAGGTCTCTGATGTCCTTGGTCATGATCACGTTGCCGAGCTTGCCTTTGATAAACACTTTATCATACAGGGCCTTGACAATGAGATAAGACAAAATACCGGCGAGGGAGCCCACGATGATGCCGCCGAGAATATCGGAGGGGAAGTGGACCATGATGTAATTCCGTGTGGCGCCGATGGTGATGACGAAGAGGAACACCAGCCAGCTGACCTTCTTCTTGCAGTTGAGGAAGACGGGCCACATGGCGGCCGCGACGGAGGTGGTGTGACCGGAGGGGAAGGAATACTCGCTTTCGAGGCCGTGTCCCACCGCCAGCCACCAGCTCTGGAAGGTTTCGTTCGTCACGTAGGGACGGGGGCGGGCCACCACGTTTTTGATGGCGACGTTGGTGAACAGCGCGCCGATGATCACGCCGCCGATCATGCCCATGCCGATCTTTCTGGACTTTTTGAACAGCAGCAGAAGCAAGCCGATGACCAGCACGAAGATGCCGCCGTCGCCGAGACGGGTGAAGTACTTGTTGAAGAAATCAAAGAAACCGCCCATCGCGCCTTCATGAAGGCCATGGTAGAATTCCAGAATCTTGTAGTCAAAGCTCTGGAAGGTGGCGTTGATCCACGATGCGATCGCGCCGATCTGGTCCGCCGGGACCAATGCAGGTACGTCCATGCCGTAATCTCCTTTTCGTTCAGTAATACCATTATATTACTATACTCTGCGGCAAAATGCAAGAACAAAGCGTCGTGTTTTTTTGAATCTCCACAGGATCGTCCGGAGAGCATCTGGCGACTGGCGACTCGCGACTGGCGACTGAATTATCCGATCAGCGCCGCCACCCGGCAGGCGCGCATATAGGCGTTGGTGACGTATTCCTCCATGCTCATGCGCTTGTATGCGTCGTTTTCGTGCCGGTCCGGCTTGGAATCCCGGTTCAGCTCAAAGGTCAGCACGTCGGTGAAGTCCCACTGCTTCAGCCGCCGGGCGATCCCCGCCCAGTCGCCGATCCCGTCAAAGGGCAGCAGGTGCAGATCGTCGTGCCAGGTGATGGTCCCGTCAAAATGCCGTACCCCCAGGTTGTCGTTCAGGTGCGTGCCCAGCAGATATTTCCCGTAGAGGGCGGTCATATCCTTTCCGCCGTTATAGCACATTTCGTGGCCGGTATCCCAGCAAAAGCCCACGGCGTCGCTGCCGCCGAAGGCGTTCAGGATCGCCGCGAGGAATTCCTCTCCCTCGGTGTTCTCAAAGGCGATCTTCACGCCGCAGCGTTCCGCCTCGCGGATCACCTTCCCGAACCGCTCCACGCCGATGGCGGTGGGCGTCATGCCGGTGTAAAAGCCGATAAACACGTGGGAGATCATCAGCGGGATCCCGTTGTCCGCGCAGTCGTGGAGGCAGTCCGTCAGCTCTTTGACAAACGCGTCGGCGGCTTCACCGTCCTCTTTCCAAAGCGCCGCGCAGCCGTGAAAGGGCCCGTGGACCGACTGGTAGAGCATCCCGCATTCGTCTGCGGCCTTCCGCCAGCGCTTTACCGGCGCGTTCTTCTGCCAGCCTGTGAAAAAGCCCTCAAAGCCCACCTTGGCAAACAGGCGGATCTGCTCCTCCACGGGCATCTCGTCAAAATGGGCGCTGAGGATCAGTTTGCGGTCACGCATGGCAGGTGTAGCCCTCCGCCTCCACGGCGGCGGCCAGCTTCGCGGTATCCACTTCTGCGTTCAGCTTCACCACGGCGTTGTTCTTCTCGTGGCTGGGGATGGCTTCATCCACCTCCGGGAAGGCCTCCAGCGCCTTCTTGACCCTTGCCTCGCAGTGGGGGCACATCATGCCTTCAATGTTCAGTGTGATTTCCATTTGTGTTTGCTCCTTTTCAATTGGTTTTTGCTTTGGTTGTATCTCGTTTTCGCCCTTGGCGGAGATCCGGATGAAATTCAGCCGCAGCGCGTTCGTCACCACGCAGAAGCTGGAAAGGCTCATGGCCGCCGCGCCGATCATGGGACTGAGCGTCCAGCCCAGCACGGGAATGAAAACCCCTGCCGCCAGCGGAATGCCCAGCGAGTTATAGAAGAAGGCCCAGAACAGGTTCTCCCGGATGTTCCGCATCACGCCCCGGCTCAGCCGGATGGCGGCTGGCACGTCCGAAAGGCGGCTGCGCATCAGCACCGTATCCGCCGCGTCAATGGCGATGTCCGTTCCCGCGCCGATGGCAATGCCGGTGTCGGCCCGGGTGAGAGCGGGCGCGTCGTTGATGCCGTCGCCCACCATGGCCACTCTGCCGTGTTCCTGTAACCTTCTGATCACGTTTTCCTTTTCGGTGGGCAGCACACCCGCGATCACCTCGTCCGCGTTCACGGCCTTGGCGATGGCCTTGGCGGTGCGTTCGTTGTCGCCCGTCAGCAGCACCGTCCGCATGCCCATCCGTTTCAGCTCGGCGACGGCCTCGGCGCTGTCCTCCTTGAGGGTATCGGCCACGGCGATCACGCCGAGAAAACCGGCCTCACCGGCAAAAAAGAGGGGCGTTTTGCCCTCGTCCGCCAGCCTGACGGCGTCCTGCCGCGCCTGCTCCGGCACGGCGGCGTTTTCTTCGATATAGGCGAGATTGCCGCCGTAGACCTTCTTGCCTTCAACCACGGCTTCAAGGCCCCGTCCGGGCAGGACGCGGAATTGCTCCGCCTCGATTGCTTCGATCTGCTGTTCCTCCGCATAGGCCGCCACCGCCTTGCCCAGCGGGTGCTCACTCTTGCGTTCCAAAGAGCCTGCCGCCCGCAGCAGGGAAGCGGCGTTTTCACCCCCGAAGGGCAGCACGTCCGTCACCTTCGGTTCGCCCTTGGTGACCGTGCCGGTCTTGTCCATGACCACCGCCGTGACCTTCCCGGCGTTTTCCAGCGCCGTGGCGTTCTTGAACAAAATGCCGTGCTTCGCGCCCACGCCGCTGCCCACCATAATGGAGACGGGCGTGGCCAGCCCCAGCGAGCAGGGGCAGCTGATGACCAGCACGGAGATGCCCCGCGCCAGAGCGAAGCCGAAATTCTTCCCGGCGATCAGCCACGCCACGGTCGCGATCAGCGCGATCCCCATGACGGCGGGCACGAAGATCCCCGCCACCTTGTCGGCGGTTTTGGCGATGGGCGCCTTGGTGGCCGCCGCGTCGCTGACGGCCCGGATGATCTGCGCCAGCGCCGTATCCGCGCCAACCTGCGTGGCGCGGCAGCGGATGAAGCCGGACAGATTGGTGGTAGCGGCATAGACGGTATCGCCTGCCGCTTTGTCAACCGGAATGCTCTCGCCCGTCAGCGCGGATTCATTCACCGCGCAGTCGCCCTCCAGCACAACGCCGTCCACCGGCATATTCTCGCCGGGGCGCACCGTGAACACGTCGCCGATCTGCACGTCCTCCACCGGAACGACGGTCTCTTTCCCGTCCCGAACGACAGTTGCGGTCTTGGGGGAGAGGTCCATCAGGCTTTTCAGCGCGTCGGTGGTCTTGCCCTTTGAACGCGCTTCCAGCAGCTTGCCAACGGTGATCAGCGTCAGGATCATGCCCGCGGATTCAAAATAGTAGTCGGGCACCGCGGCGGTATCGCCCGCCAGCGCCAGCCGGAACAGCACCGCGAAGGAATAGCCGAAGGCCGCCGCCGAGCCCAGCGCCACCAGCGTATCCATATTGGGGGCCAGATGAATCATCCCCTTGAAGCCGCTGATGAAGAATTTCCGGTTCAGCAGCATGATGATCTCCGCCAGCGTCATTTCGATGAGCCCCAGCGCAATGGCGTTGTGGGCGACGGCGTGTATCTGGGGCAGGTGCAGCATGTGCCCCATGGAAAAATACATGAGAACCGCCAGCAGCGCCACGGAGGGGATCAGCCGCTGCTTCAGGATGCGCTTTTCCTCCCGTTCTTCCTGATGGGGGGCGGGGGAGTCCGCTTTTTTCTGCCCGTGGACCGAAGCGCCATAGCCCGCCTTTTCCACGGCGGCTATCACCGCGTTGGGGTCGGCGCTGCCCTCCACGTTCATAGAGTTGGTCAGCAGGTTGACGCTGCATTCCGTCACGCCCGCAACTGCTTCCGTCGCCTTTTGCACCCGCGCCGAACACGCCGCGCAGCTCATGCCTGTGATATCGTATTGTGTCATGATTCAGTCCTTTGCTTGCTTGGATAAATTGGGGTTTGTCGCGCCGTTGGCGCGACAAAAAA
>CAMVNL010000209.1 GCA_947168785.1 uncultured Clostridia bacterium
ATCCCCGGCGTTGACGTGAAAGGTCAGGTGCTCCGTCACGGCGCGCCCCTCATAGCCCAGCGAAACGTCGTCGCAGGTCAGCTGCGGTTCGCCGGGGGCTTTGCTGTCCATCTTTTCGGCGCGGCCGTCTTCTATCCGCAGCAGGCTGCCGCAGAAGGGGCATTTGTATGGTGTTTTATCCGCCACGTCCTGCAGCGCGGCGCCGCAGTTGGGGCAGTTCAGACTGACGATCTTCACTTCCGTCGGTCCCCTTTCTGTTGATGGTGACGGCGCCGTTTCAGTTCAGCGCCGTTTTCAGCACGTCCAGATTCTCCCGCATGGCGGAAAGATAGGTCACGCCGCTGGTCAGCTTATCCGCGGTGACGGATTGCAGCGCGTTCATGACCAAAATCTGCTGGTCTTTGCTTTGGGAGGCGTTTTTTACGGTATTGGCGATGGACTGGTCCGAGGTCTCCGTCACGAGGATCACCGGCAGTTCCAGTTCGTCCAGCTTCTGCGCCAGATAGGTGATGGTCTCAAAGCTGGCCTCGGTCTCGGCGCTGCAGCCGGAGAAGGCAGCGTGATAGTCAAGACCGTAGTCCTCCACCAGATAGCGGAAGGGGAAGCGGTCCGCAAACAGTACCGTCTTTCTTGCCGCGCCGTCCACGGCCGCCTGATATTCGCTGTCCAGCACCGCCAGCTCCTGCCGGTAGAGGACGCAGTTGTCTTCATAGGTCTTCGCGTGGGCGGGGTCCACCTGCGCCAGCGCGTCTTTGACGGCGCCGCAGAGCTTCGAGGCGTTTTTCAGCGAAAGCCACACGTGCTCGTCGTATGCCGTCTCGTGGATGCCGTGGGCCTCTTCGCTGTCTTCCTCTTCCTCCGCCTGCATGCCGGCCACGGTCTCTTCTTCCACCGCGTCTTCGCCCAGCGCCTCCATCATGCTCAGCCGCAGGGCGCCGCTGGAGGTGGTGTCAAAGACGTCCTCCACCCACTTGTCGGATTCGCCGCCCACGTAGATGAACAGGTCGCACTGGGTCACCGTCAGAATGTCCGCCGCCGTTGGCTGGAAGGAGTGCAGGTCCGTGCCGGAATCCAGCAGCAGCGTCACGTCCGCGTCCGCCGCCGCGTCGCCCATCAGGGCGTTCACCCAGTCGTAGAGCGGGAATACCGTGCATACGACCTTCAGTTTGCCGCTTTCGGTTTTGCCGGTTCCGCCGCAGGCGCAGCAGCACAGCGAGAGCGCTGCGATCAGCAGCAGCGCGATGATTTTTTTCATGTCGTTTCTCCTTCCTGTTCCGTCCGCTGCCGGATGCAGTCCGCGCAGCTGCCGTAGAGCGTCGTCTGGTCCTGATTGACGGCAAAATCGTTGCTGCCGTAAATCTGGCGGATGATGGCTTCGCTCTGTTCGTCGTTCATGTGCACCAGCTTGCCGCACTCGGTGCACTTCATGTGCAGGTGGTGGTGACAGCTTTTGTCGCTGACCAGCTGATACAGCGAGTGGCGCGAGCCCTCTTCCGTAAAGCGTTTCACGGTCCCTTCGTCCACCAGCCTGTTCACCAGCCGGTAAACGGTGCTTTTCCCCGGCGCCATGTCCCCCAGCGTGGTTTTCATCGCGTCCGTCAGGGATTCCATGGAAAAGCTCTTTTCGCTGTGCCGGGCCAGGTAGTCCAGCAGCAGCGTTTTCTGTTGGGTATGATATTCAGCCATACGATCCCTTCTGAATTTGAGAATATTTCTCAATTTGTTCTCTATTATACCTGTATTTCGGCATTTGTCAAGGTTTTTATTTACTTTTATCAGCGGATATGCTATCATGAAACCGAAAAAAAACGGCGGCGGAGCGGGGCGTTTTTTCTTCTAATGGACGCCGCCGGAACAGAGAGGACCGCACCATGAGAAAGGCGCACTGGATCAAAGGCGATTGTCATCTGCACACTGCCAATTCCGACGGAGCCAAGCGCCCGGAGGAGCTGTACGAGGCGCTGTACCGGAAGGGATTGGATTTCGCCTTCATCACCGATCACAACTTCAATACCCCGGGGGAGACGGAGTTCAACTACCACGGCGTGGGGATCTTCCCCGGCATGGAGATCTCCGGCAATCTCGGCCACGTGAACGTCTTCGGGGAGCATTTTCTGGTCCGCTCCATCAACCGGCCCCGGAGCCGGGAGGACTATGAGGCGCTGATCGGGTATTTCCGTTCCCGGGGCGCGCACATCAGCATCAACCACCCGCTGGACCGCAGCCTGCCCTGGCGGCTGGGCGTGGAGGATTTTCAGCCGGACAGCGTGGAGGTCTGGAATTCCCCCATGCACAACGACGACGTCTACTGCATGGAATGGTGGCATAAAAAGCTGCTGGCAGGGGAGTTCATCCCTGCGGTGGGCGGCAGCGATTTCCACCGGGATTACTACGTGACAAGGCTGCTGGCGTCCCCCACCACCTACGTTTACGCCTGCTCCAACACGCTGGCGGACGTGCGGGCGGCCATCAAAGCGGGCCGCGTGTTCGTCACCAATTCGCCCGGTGCGGCGCGGCTGTTCCTCACCTGCGGAAAAAAGGTGCCCGGCGATACCGCCGATCTGGCGAAGGAGCGGGAAGTGACCGTTTCCTGCGATTTCCTGCGGCGGGGACAGATCCTGCGGGTCTTCAACAACGACCGGGAGCTGCTGACCTACCGGGCGAAGAAGCATGAGGATGGCGTTTCGTTTACCCTTCCGGTGGAAGCCCGCGGTTTCGTGCGGGCGCAGGTGGGGTATCAGCTGACCGGTCCCGCCGCCGGGTTCTACGAGTTCGGCGCCACGAAGTTCAAGCGCCACACCCCCGGCGAAGGCGTGCCGGAGTTTATTTACAGCTTCACGAACCCGATCTTTTTCGTGTGAGGATATGTCAAAAAAAGAAATTGAATCCATTGCGGTGATCCATACGCCCTTTTCCTCCAAATTCGGCATCCCGCGGCAGAGCGGGCTGGCCGCTTCTCCGGGGCGGATCGTTTTTGAAAAAGCCTACCGCAGCCCGGAGGCGGTGCGGGGATTGGAGGAATACAGCCACCTGTGGCTGATCTGGGAATTTACCGAGGCGAAAAGCGAGGGCTGGTCGCCCACGGTGCGCCCGCCGCGGCTGGGGGGCAACAAACGGGTGGGCGTGTTCGCCACCCGCTCTCCCTTCCGGCCCAATTCGCTGGGGCTTTCCTGCGTGAAGCTGGAACGCGTTGCGCTGGAGGAGCCGGAAGCCCCCGTGCTCTACGTGACGGGAGCCGACCTGCTGGACGGCACGCCGATCTACGACGTGAAGCCCTACCTGCCCTTTGCAGACAGCCTGCCCCAGGCCCGGGGCGGCTTTGCGGACGGCGTGAGGGAACAGCGGCTGGCGGTGACGGTGCCGGAGTCCCTGCGTCCGGCGCTGGGGGAGGACCTGCCCGTGCTGACGGAGATCCTCGCGCAGGACCCCCGTCCCCATTATCAGGAGGACCCGGACCGGGTGTACCGCTTTGAATACGGCGACTGGCACGTGGGCTTTAAGGTGGCGGACGGGCGGCTGACCGTCGTCTTCGCTGACCGCCGCTGACGCAGCCCCGCGGTAGTTGTCCGGCGGTTACTTACGCGGCAATGTGCGTGACAAATCCGGAAACGTTTTATTGCCGCATCAATCTATCTTATCAAAAATCAAAGACAAGAGGGAGAAAACATGAATCGGATTTATTCGGCTAAATGGATCAAGGCAAACCGCAGCAACAAAACCTGCGCCACGGATTTTATCCGCTCCTTTACCCCCCGGGGTAAGGTGGAAAAGGCGGAGCTGACGCTGACCGCCCACGGCGTGTTTGTGGCGCGGCTCAACGGCAAGCGCGTGGGGGAGGACCTCTTCGCGCCGGGCTGGACGGTCTACACCAAGCGGCTGCAGTACATGACCTACGATGTGACGGCGCTGCTGACGGAGGGCGGCAACGAGCTGACCGTGGGCGTGGGCCGGGGCTGGTTCTTCCACGACGACAAGGAGCTGGAGGCCAAGGGCCTGAAGCACGACGAGGCGGCGCTGCTCTGCGCCCTGACCCTGCGCTATGAGGACGGCACGGAAGAGGCCGTGCTCTCCGACGAGAGCTGGTCCACCCGCCGCAGCAGCGTGATCTATAATGATATCTATAACGGCGAAACGCTGGATCTCACCGCCCGCAGGGGCGCGGCCCGTCCGGCGGTTGCCGTGAACTTTACCAAACGGATCCTGATCCCCGCCGAGGGCGAGCCCGTGCGGGAGCAGGAGCATATTCCGGGGCAGAAGCTGATCGTCACCCCCAAGGGGGAGACGGTGGTGGATTTCGGGCAGGAGGTCACCGGTTACGTGGCGTTTTCCGCCAAAGCGCCCAGGGGCGCACAGATCACCCTGCAGCACTTTGAAATGCTGGATAAAGAGGGCAACGTCTATACGGAGAATCTGCGCAGCGCGAAAGAGCGGTTCACCGTTATTGCGAACGGCAAGCCCTTTACGGTGAAGCCCCAGTACACCTTCTACGGCTTCCGCTATATTCAGGTGACGGGGCTGGAAACGGTGGACCCGGCGGCGTTTACCGCCATCGCCGTCCATTCGCAGATGAAGCGCACCGGCCATTTCTCCTGCGCCAACGACCTGCTCAATCAGTTTGTCCACAACGTGCTGTGGGGGCAAAAGGGCAACTTCCTCGACGTGCCCACCGACTGCCCGCAGCGGGACGAGCGTCTGGGCTGGACGGGCGACGCGGAAATGTTCTGCCGCACTGCCGCCATCAACTACGACGTGCGGAAATTCTTTGACAAGTGGTACGCGGATATCGCCGCCGACCAGCATGAGGACGGGTCCATCCCCTTCGTGGTGCCCAACGTCAGCAGCAAGATCGGCCACGGCAGCGGGTCCCCCGCGTGGGACGACGTGGCAACCGTCCTGCCCTGGGAGCTGTATATGGCCTACGGCGACAAAGACCGCCTGCGCCGCCATTATCCCACTATGAAAAAATACGTGGACGGCCTGATCGACCGCTGCCGCGACGCGAACGCACCAGAGGACAGGGAGTTCGCTCGCCCCTGGACCACCGAGGGCTTCGGCGACTGGCTGAGCCTGGAGGACCTGAGCCGCGAGCACGGCGTGGGCGAGACCGACC
>CAMVNL010000210.1 GCA_947168785.1 uncultured Clostridia bacterium
GCTGTCAGCATCAGCGCGGCCGCCGCCCCCGGCGCCCGGCGAAGGAATAAACGGAATGATCTCATCAAAAAAACGCCCCTTCCGGAGAAATGATTTTCAACCGGAGTATGGGCGTTACAGCGTCGTTTTATGCCGGGGCGTCGGAAAATAGTTCCGGCCGGGCGACGCCGAAGGGGATGGGCCGGGTCATGCGACCGTCCGGCAGAGCCAGACGCGGTCGTGGGTTTCCCGCAGGCCGTCGGCGGTCGCCTGGGCCTTTTCTTCCTCGTCGAACAGGCCGAAATAGGCGGAGCCGCTGCCGGACATGGCGGCGTAATAGGCGCCGCCCGCGTACATGGCGGCTTTGATCGCCGCGCCGCCGGGCACCTCGCACAGCTCCTCAAAGGTGTTGTCCGCGTAGGCCAGCGCCTTTTTATATTCCCCCGCCGCCGCGTAGTAAAGGAATTTTTCGTCGTCGGGATGGAACAGGTCCGTTGCGGTATCGAACCGCCGGTAGGCGGCCTGGGTGGAGACGTCGGCCTCCGGCTTGACCACCACCGCCCACGCCCGCAGGGGCGGCAGGGGCGCCATCACCTCGCCCTTGTTCAGACACAGCTGCGTGCCGCCCGTCAGGCAGAAGGGCACGTCCGCGCCGATGGAAAAAGCGATGGACAGCAGCTCCTGCTCCGTCAGCTTTCCGGGGTACAGCGCTTCCATGGCCCGCAGCGTCGCCGCCGCGTCCGCGCTGCCGCCGGCCAGCCCCGCCTGGGAGGGGATCTTTTTTTCGATGTGGATCCGCACGCCGCCGGAAAGGCCCGCCGCCGTCAGAAAGAGGTCCGCCGCCCGGCAGGCCGTGTTCGTTTCATCGCAGGGCACGGACCCGTCGGTACAGGTCAGCGTGATCCCCTCCTCCGTCGTCTCCACCGTCACCGCGTCGCAGAGGTCGATCTGCTGCATGGCCGTAAAGATGGAATGATAGCGGTCCGGCAGTACGCCGGTGATATCCAGCGTCAGGTTGATTTTGGCAAAAGCAGGTTGTTCGCTGCGCATGGTGAACGCTCCCTTCGGTTCTTTTTTCGCCTTCATTGTAGCACGCTTTTTGCAAAATGAAAAGGGGATTGATTAAAAAAAATGGCCGGAAAGAATAAAATGATAAAAATGTATATTTAAATGTTAATAACCGCCGAAATGTTGAAAACTTTGTTGAAGTAATGTCAGTCGCTTTACTTGACGGGGATTTAACAATCATTTTCGGCTCTGTTATCAACAATATGAACCGGGTTTTCAACAAGTTGAACAAAGTTTTCAACATCGTAAAGAGATTGTCTTTACCGGAATTATGCATTAAAAATGAATCAGGCCCGCTTGCGCCGGTTTGGTGAAAAAATGCCACTTGACAGGCATAGATCGTTAACAAAATAACGAACCGTTATATATCAACGGTCGGCGGGATTTTTTTTCTGACAAAGGAAAACGGATCGCCGTTTGATTCTTTCATATTGAAAAATGCGGCGGTCTGTGGTATAGTGGAGACGCAATCAAACGGAACGCCGTCGTCTCCGCCCTGCGGAGAGCGGCCGAAAGGAGTTTTGAAGATGAAGAAAAAGACGCTGCGGATCGTTTTCTCGGTTGTGCTGCTGACGCTGTTTCTCGTTTCGGCGGCATCCGCGGGGGCGCTTCCCTCGTACAGCCAGACGCACGTGGCGGTGGATTTCGCCGCGGCGAACGACCGGTATGAGCGGCGGTATTTTGACGGCTGCGGGACCGCGCTGGACGGGACGGACGGCGCGCCGGACCTGTGCATCCCCGGGCTGACGGAGCCGGACGACATGGTCCCCCAGGGGATCGCGTATTATCCCGAAAAGGACCAGATGCTGATCTCCGCCTACAGCAAGCGGGACGAGGGCAGCGTGATCTTTGCGCTGGATATGACCGACGGCCATCTGGCGGCGGAGTACCACGTGATCCGTCAATCCGGCGGCGCGGCGGTTGCCCACTTCGGCGGCATCGCCGTCAGCGATCATAACCTTTATATTGCCGATTACGGCAGCACGATCTCCTACGCGCCCCTGTCCGCGCTGAACGCCGAAGACGGCGCGCGGGCGGACCTGACACTGGCGGGGACGGTGGACCTTGCCAAGTACATGAACGGGGCCAACACCTCCTACGTGGGCTGCGGCGGCGGTTTGTTTTGGACGGGTAATTTCTACGACGCGTTGGATAAAAATTATCAGATCAGGGCGGCGGAGGACTGCGGCACGGCGCTCTTCTGCTTCGCCCTCGACGGGGAGGATTCCGCCTCCGAGTGGGCCTGCCTGCGGGACGCCGCTCCCCGGTATACCCTGCGGGTCCCTTCCTCCATCAATAAGGTGCAGGGGGCTTATCTGCGGGGCGATACGGCCTTCCTCAGCACCTCCGCCACCCGTAACCTTCCCGGAACGCTGGTGACGGCCAGGGTGGATTACGACGGCGGCAGGATCCTGACGCAGGGACTGCGCCGCACCTGCACGCTGCCCATGGCGGAGGACGTGGAGGTCGCCGACGGCGTGCTCTACACGCTGGCGGAAAACGGCGCGTGGTATTACCGGGGCGGCGACGGCAAGGCGCCCGCCCGGCTGACGACGGATACGGTCTGGGCGGTGGACCTGGCCCGGCTGGAAGCGGCGCAGGCCAACCCCGTGACGGCGCTGCTGCATCGGCTGACCGGCTTCTTCCTGCATGTGATCGACCTGCTGAAGGCCGTCTGCTGAGCCCTGCGGCAGCGGTGGTCTCTGCCGTAAACAAGGCATCATAAACGCCGCCCGTTTCTGACGCTGCCGGAAGCGGGCGGTTTTTTCATTCGTGATGAATCAAAAAATCCCCGCGGGATCACCCCGCGGGGAAGCGTGCGTTGATGGGAAAGATCAGCCCAGCAGCATGGCGGTGATGTGGGGATTGACGCCCTCATACCAGTACAGGAAGCCGGACAGATCGACGACGTCGCCCACCTTCATCTGTCTGATCTGATCATAGACGTTGGTGCCGAGGCCCGTCAGATAGGATTCCACGGTGAAGGTATAGGTCTGGCCGTTGTAGGAGACGTCGAAATACAGGTCGTCGCCCTCTTTGCCGGAGCCGTCCCAATTGTAAAGGAAAGCCACGTCGTTGCCGTCGGCGTCCTTCTTGGCCTCCACGGTCATGCCGGTGAATTTGACGAACTCATTCTGGTGGTCGATCAGCTCGTCGGTGCCCAGCAGCGCGGTCACGTCAAGGGGCTCCGCGATGAAGGGCTCTTCGCCTTCCAGAATGGTGAAGGTGGCGTCAGCGATCTCGATCTCGCCGGACCATTCGGCCTTGAAGCCGTTGACCTGGATCTTGGTGCCCACGTCAAGCTTGGCATAGTCCTCTTCGCTGCAGGCCATGTTGTAGACGAAATAAGCGCCGTCGGGGCTCTGGCAGTAGACGGTGGCCTTGTCTTCCCACCAGGACTGCTTCGCCTGTACGTAGGTCTCCACGCACACGGGGGCGTCGATGTCGGCGGCCAGATACTCGTCATGGCTCATCACGGCGATCTTCTGGGCGGCGTCGGTATCGGAGACAGCCGCGTCGGTATCGCTGACGGCCGCGTCGGTGTCGGTGGCAGCCGGCTCCGTCTTGCCGCCGCAGGCAGCCAGCGCCAGCAGCATGGAAAGCGCGAGAACAACAACTAAAATCTTTTTCATTTCTGATGTTACCTCTTTTTTTGATTGGTATTCGCTTTCGGTTCCTTTTTTATTGTATGAAAGCAAAGGCTATTTTACTACATATTTCCGAAAAATCAAGCTTTATGTCAATTTTATCATATTTTTTTTCGTTTTTTCAGCTGACGGCGCAGATAGTACGCGCCGATCAGTACCCACGCCGCGCCGAGGGAGGCCAGCAGGGTTTTGGCGGTGCCGGGCAGGGGCCCCAGATCCGTCTTGGCCGCGCCGCCCGCCGCCCCGGCGGAATCCAGCCGGTACATGGCCTTCACGTCGGCGAACAGCTTCTCAAAATAGGCGTCGTCCACCGTCTCGTGCCGCCGCACGCTTTTGGCAGTGTTCTCGATCAGCTGCCCCGCCGCGTCCCGGAGGGAGGCCGAGCCGCTGAACACGGGGGTGACGAAGGTGTTGTCGGTGTTGTCCATCAGCAGCTGCGCCGCTTGGATCTTGACCTCATAGTGGTCGTCGTCCTTGCCGATATCCGCCAGATATTGCAGGTATGAGGGATCATTCCGGGCTTTCAGCGTCACGGGGATATAGCCTTCGGTTTCGGAATAGGCGATCTGCACCTCGTTGCTCAGCAGGTACTGGGTGAACAGCCACGCCGCCAGCACCTCCTGGGGGTCCTCTTTGTTGAAGACGCACACGCTGGGCCCCTGGGAGATCATCTGCGGATGGGCGGGGTCGAGCTGGGGGATGGGCCGCACCGCCGTCTCAAATTTCACGATGCTGTCGGCGCTCACGTCCTGGTTGTGGGCGTCGGTGCCCATCCAGGTGGCCCCGGCGGTGGAATCAATGGCGAAGATACACTGGCCCTTGTTGAGGAAATTGCCGGGATAGCCGGAGATCTTGAAGGTGGAAAAGGCCCCGCTGGCGGTGTGGGCGGCGACGGTGGAGAGGATCTCCTTCACGTCGTCGTTGAACAGCAGGATCTCCCCCCTGTCGGTGGAATAATCCGCGCCCATCTGCCGCAGCAGCTGGATCATCATATTGTCGGTGGATTTATAGATGAAGGGCAGCATCACCTTCTGGCTGTTGACGGCGTAAACGCCCTCCGCGTTCTTCTGCATGGCCTTTTCGCTGACCTCCCACACGAAGTCCCAGGTCAGGGCGTCCGGCAGGGTGTAGCCCAGCTTTTCCACGTAGGTTTTGTTGACGTAACAGGCCTCCGTTGACCGCATGAAGGGCAGGGCGTACTGCACGCCTCCGATTTTTCCTTCTGTCAGGAACTGAGGAACGATCTCTTCCGCCGAGGGGCCGTCGAAGCGGACCTCCGCGCCGCCGAGGCCGTATCGCGCATCCGCCATCAGGCCGTCCAGCGGCACCACCACGTTTTCCCCGTTGAGATAGGTGGCGATGTGGTCCGGGTAGGTGATGCACACGTTGGGGGTGGTCTTCGTGGCGATATT
>CAMVNL010000211.1 GCA_947168785.1 uncultured Clostridia bacterium
CTATCTTTTGCCAAACAGGCGCGCAAAGAAGTAAAGGATCGAGTGGAAAAAGTGAACAAGCCTGCCCCAGAAGGACGTTCCGTGATCGACATTGTCCCATTTGCAGAGGGTATCATCCTGAGCGGGAGCGTCCGGCGTGTCGGGAGTGTCCGGCGTGTCGGGCGCATCCGGCGTATCACCTCCGGTTGCGGGGATGGTCTCGGTTTTTTCACTGAGCGTAGCGCCGCAGTTTACACACATTACGGTGACAGTCCGCACGCCGTCCGTGTCGTGGGTGGCGGGCGTGATCACCTCTGAAACAGGTTCCCCCGCCTGATGCGCATCGGGATTCAGGGGAAGCGCCACGTTTTCAGTTCTGGAAATTTCCGCGCCGCATTCGCAGGTAACGACCTCGGTATAGCTGCCCTTCTGCTTACAGGTGGAAGGAACTATATTCTCTCGGGTCTGCGAATTGTTGCCGGTATGGTTTGTCGGATCCATGGCCAGTGTTTCCACTATTTCCGCGTCGCAGAAATTGCAGGAATAAGTGAGGGCGCCCGCCGCGATGCAGGTTGGTTCGGCGCTGATAACGCCGTCGTTCCAGACATGGCCTTTCGCGTCAATGTTCTCAAGCGTCAACATCGAGGTAAACGTCTCGCCGTCAAATTCCGCCGATGCCGTGAAAGTCGTCTCGCCCTTGCCCTCGCAGGTCGGAGCTTTTGTGACCTCAGTGGTGATAATCGCTTCCTTTGTTTCGGGATGCCCGGCGTTTGCGCAGGTCCTTGACACCGTGGCGCTGCTGCCATCGTCGCTGAACATAAATACCGGTTCGCCCCAGTTGTGCCCTTTCGCAGGGATCATAAGATCTGTTAACTCGTTGTATTCCCCGTCGAAGAATCTGCCGCAGATAGTGCAGGTGAAATGTCCGAGCGTACCGGCGTTTTCACAATCCGAGTCGATTTTCCCGATCCACTCCCCATAAATATGCGTGTGCTCACACCCACAGGCAGTGCATACAAATCCATCTCCGAATGTGTGCTGCCCGACCTCGCTCTCCAGACAGTACCGACAATTCCGCGCGTGGGTGCTGTCGTCGACTTCCGTCCAGTCGCTGTAGGAATGCTCACAAGGGGTAATTCTGGCATATCTGTTCGTCCGGGCACTGCCGGTCCGGCTGTCTGCTGTGACTCTGGAGACTTCGCTGTCCTTCGCACCTGCATAGACTGTCGCGGTGTCATAAATGACCAGTGAACCTTCATCGGCTCCATCACCCGCTCCCGAGCCTTTGCCGATCGCGCCCGCATAATCATAGAAGGAGCTGCTTATACTACCGCTGTAGGCAATCACGGTGCCGCCCGTTATCGTGACATCCGCACCCGCGCTCTCTTCACCGCCGCCGATACCCGCGGCGTTGACGCCGCCATAGGCCGTCACGGTACCGCCGGATATTGTGATGATTCCGGCCTTTCCTTCATAGTCGTCTCCGCTGCCGATACCCGCAGCGTAAGACCCGAGGCACTTTGCGGTCACGGTGCCGCCGCTGATGGTCACGGTGCCGCCGTATCCGCCTTCGCCGCCGCCGATTCCCGCGCCGCCTTCGACCCCCTTATAGCTTGTGGCCGTAACAGTGCCGCCGCTGATGGTGACGGTACCGCCGTTTCCGTTTTCACCGCCGCCGATTCCGGCGCCGTTGATGCCTGCTTTCGCCGTTACTTCGCCGCCATAGACCTCCAGCGTTCCGCCGTCTCCGTCTTCACCGCCGCCGATTCCGGCGCCGTAGGCTCCGCCCAGCGCATATACGGTGCCATCGTATATACGCACGGTTCCGCCGCTGCCGCCTTCGCCGCCGCCGATTCCCGCACAGTCTCCGCTGTGGTAGGTCTGGTCGTATGCGATTCTTTCCATATCAACGCGGAGCTCGCCGCCATAAACATTGACGGTTCCGCCATTGCCGTTTCGTCCACCGCCGATCCCGGCGCCGCCGTCGGCTGTACCGTTGATCAGGATTTTTCCGCCATGCATGTTCAGAATGCCGGCAGTGCCGCCGTCATCGCCGCCTATACCCGCCTGGTTTTCTATATCGTTGCTCTTTGTGACGGTCAGCGTCCCGGTTCCGGCGGACTGTCCCCAGATATTCAATTCACCGAACGTGTTCAGTTGAATTCCCAGTACGGGCGTCACAGCCGCGCCGTCGCAGAGGATCAGATTCGCTGTGCCGCGTATGGTCAGCCGGTTCTCTATCGTAATATCGTTTCCCGCATAATACCAGTTCCCGTCGCCGATGGTAATACCTTCCTGATCGGTCACCGTTGCAAGATTGATCGGATTGTCGCACAGAGCATTCTCCGTGACAACCTCGGCGCCGTTCCAGCTCGTTGCCACATAATCCAGACCGAAGGCAGCGTCCACCGTCACGTTGTAGGAGGGCATAGCAAAGCTGACCTTCCATGGATCGGTCGGGTCAACGGTATAGCTGACCTTCTGTGACGGATCGGCCGTTCCGTGAATGTCCCAGACAGCGTCCGCCGGGTCGAACAGTGCAGCGTTGGACGGCACGCCTGTCAGGGTGACGGTATCCCCCGGGATGACAAAATCTTTCCCCAGAAAAACCGTACCGCCGGTCACGGCGCCTTTCTGCAGATAGACGGTCCCGACCTTGGACAGCGAAACCGTCACATCAGACGCAGGCATGGTGAAGGTTCCGACGTACTGATCATAGTTCGGCTGCTGGATATCTGTCACCGGTTTTGTGGTCGTCTGTCCGTTTTCCGTATAGGTATAGCTGATGCCGACGACAAATTGTGAGCTTCCGTAGGTATCAATCTCGATACTGTCGCCGTACTGCGCGGTAAAGGGAGACGTGTTCTGGACCGTGGTTCCGTTGACGGAGGTCAGCACGTTCCTCAGCCCCGCGATGCCGGAATCAAATCCTTCGAGCTGCACCGTGTAGCGCAGAAACGTGAACCGGCCTGCCACGTTCACGTCGCACGCGGGCATCACAAACGTATAAACCGTGTCGCTGACTTTGACGACGTCGAGCTGCTCCGAAGCGTCCGCCTTCCAGACGCTCGGGCCGTCCTCGTCTCCATCGAAATGATAGAACCCGGTTCCGGGCTTCAGATCCGCCGTAATAACGACGGTTTCACCCGCAAGGCATTCGGCTTTGTCAACCGAAAGACTGTTTCCGGTAGATTTGCCGCCGGTCGCGTAATCATTGTTGATCACACTGACGGTATAATTGCCCGTACCGGAAGCCGACGCCCGGATCGGGATCATGCATAATACAATTGCCAGCGTCAATAATACGGTAAACCATTTCTTTTGTTTCATCTAAAACGCCCCCCTTATGGTTTTTTTCATTATATATTAATTAAACGACAATTGCAATACAAGTCAGACGAATTTTATTCATAAATACCATTTTGCTGTGCAATAAACAAGGGGATTCAATTGACTTCAAGGAATCACGATGATATAATGATACCCGGATAACAGGCGCGCTGCGTGAAAGCGCCGGCCGGTCCGATTCCATTCATCAAAAGGGAAACATCATGTCATTCCAGCAACTCTTCGCATTTTTCTGGCGATTTTGACCTTTTTCAGCGGCAGAGTGATGTCCGTCGTCGGTTCGACGGACGCAAAACCCATCGTCGCGACGCAGCGGGAATATCGCTTTGATCAGGACTCGCTTCTGCTCGGCGCGTACTGCTTCCGGGTGGACGAGCATTTTGAAGAGACCCGCGAGTAGTTCAAGGAGGCGGGACTGCAGTTTTCCGTCGCCGTCAGCGGAAAGCAGCTCACCGAGGAGGATCTCGACTGGTTCCTTGACAACGGGCTGGGCATTATCGCCCCGAGAAGCGACTATTACAAGAACATGAAACACGACGCGATTTGGGGCATTGATCTGCGCGACGAGCCGCCCGCCACCGATTTCCCGGCGCTGCAGGAGCAGGTTCAGGAACTCTACGCTCAGGACCCGAACCGCTTCCCGATGATCAACCTCTTCCCCATGTACGCAAATACGCAGCAGTTGGCGGAGGAATGCGACGTGCCCCTTGCCCGCGATCATATCAAAGCCGAACCCTTCAACGGCAACTCCATCCGGTACCGGATGCACCTGTCCGATTACATCGGCACGGTGGATTCCGATATCATCAGCGCCGATATCTATCCCCTGTATATTGACAATGAAACAGGCAAGCTCAATACCTACGGGCACTGGCTGCGCAACCTGGATATTCTGGCGGACGCCTGCCGCGCCTCCGGCCGGGACCTTTGGGTCATCACCCAGGCCGCCGGAAATGCGAAGGAGGAAGGCGGCGGGATGCGCCACTGCGACAACGCCGAGGATCAGCGCTGGCAGAATTACGTTTCGCTGGCATTCGGCGCCAAGGCGATCATTTACGGCTGCTACTATACCGGCTGGTGGGATCAGTCCTCCCACATGATCGACAACAGCGGCAACCGCACCGGGACCTATTATGCCGTTCAGCAGGTCAACGGCGAAATGGCGGCGTTTGCGGAAACCTACGGCAATTATCAGTTCATTGGCACGGCTCTGTATAACCGGCAGAATCCCGACTGCGCCGGCGCGGAAGTGGGCATTTCAAAGGTGGGCAAACAGTATCAGCCGATCATGCTGACAAAGGATCCCGTGCTCTGCGGCTGCTTTACCGAAATGGAAGGCAACGGCAGCGCGTACGTATTCGCCAATATGTATGAACCGGATACGGGGAAAGAAGCCGCGTTTACCGCCACCTTCCCCGGCGCGAAGAGCATCACCGTTTACCGCATGGGCGAAAAGACCGTGATCGACGGCAGCACGCTGACCCTGACGCTGGACAACCGCGAGGGCGTGTTCGTCACCGTGGACGGAGCCTTCGGTCCCGTCTGCTGAGAGCGGCTGACGCCGACAGAATGGCCCCCGACAGAAAAACGCCATTCCTTTGGACGGGGATCATATCATTCATCAGATAACAAATCAAAAAAAGCTTCCTGAACAAAAGAGCATTCAGGAAGCCTTTCCTTTTTTTTGGGAAAGAGAGGTTACGCGAACCCCGTAGCGCGGCACCTCAGTGCCGCTCTTCGCGCAAACAACTATCGTAGCACGGCGC
>CAMVNL010000212.1 GCA_947168785.1 uncultured Clostridia bacterium
TTTTCGTCGTATCCTTGTCAATGCGGCAGGGAATATCGCCGAAGGTCTGCCGGATGGCGTAGTCGGTCCGGTGGCCCTCCCCCGTCTTCGCCAGGGACCCGTAAAGCGTGACCTCAAAGGCCGTGGCGTCCCGGTATTCTTTTTTCATGGCTTCGCAGGCCCGCTCCGGTCCCATGGTGTGGGAGGAGGAGGGGCCGCGCCCGATTTTATAGATCTCTCTGATGGAATGCATGATGACGCTCCGTTGCCGGAACGGCGCTCCGCCGCCCGGATAATCGGTTCCATTGTAGCACAGCCGACAAGGAAAAGCAACCGCGGCGCACGGTGAAACAACGAACAAAAGACCGTTTTTATGTATATTATCTCGTTTTCAGCACCAAACAGGACGCAGAAAAAATCCGTTTATGCTATGCTGTTGCCGCACCATGCAAAAATAAGGGCCGGCAGCGGGCCGGCAACGACAAAAAAGGAGGACCACACAATTGTCGAAGAAAATGACCCGGGAAGAACAACTGGAAAAATCCGCGGATATTCTCTGCAAGAACGCCTACCGTCTGTGCAGGGAGACCTTTGGCACGGGCAAAGACAAGCCCGTGGACGCAAAGACGCTGAAGGACGTGAGCGCCGCGGTCAAGGAAAGCGCCAACGTGGCTGAGCTGGTGGGCAAACGGAACGCGGGCGAGGGCGCCCGGTTCGCCGTGACGGTGGAACCCGCCGCGGCGGAATACGCGGAATAGAGGTTTCGCGGACCACCAGTCCGCGGAACAGTCGCCAGTCGCCAGAAGCGGCGCGCTGCGCCGCAGTCGCCAGAAAAGTTGCTTCACCTGATTCTCCATAGGATCGTCCGAAGGACATCCGGAGACTCGAGACTGGCGACTAAAAAAAGGAGGTCACTATGAGAACCGTAACCATCCCCTCCCCCAACCCCAAACAGCGGCTGTTCCTGCTGGACCGCCACCGCTACGTGGCCTTCGGCGGCGCCCGGGGCGGGGGCAAAAGCTGGGCAGTCCGGGCCAAGGCGGTGCTGCTGGCCGCGGGCTTTCCCGGCATCAAGATCATGATCGTGCGGCGCACCTACCCCGAGCTGCGGGCCAACCATATCAATCCGCTGAAAACGCTGCTGGGGGACTGCGCCGACTATAAGGAAAGCACCAAAGAGTTCACCTTTCCCAACGGCAGCGTCATTTTATTCCGCCACTGCGAGAACGCCTCCGCCGTGGATAAATATCAGGGAACAGAGGTGGACGTGCTGTTTCTGGACGAGGCCACCCAGCTGACGGAAGAGGAATATGACCGGTTCAAGACCTGCGTGCGCGGCGTGAACAGCTTTCCCAAGCGGGTGTACCTGACCTGCAACCCCGGCGGCGTGGGCCATTCTTACGTGAAGCGGCTGTTCGTGGACAGGGCCTTCCGGGAGAACGAGAACCCCGCCGACTACTCCTTCATCCGGTCGCTGGTGACGGACAACACCGCCCTGATGGAAAACGACCCGGAGTATATCCGCCAGTTACAGGCGCTGCCGCCCAAACTCCGCAAGGCGTGGCTGGACGGCGACTGGAACATCTTTGAAGGGCAGTTTTTTGAGGAGTTCAAGGACGTGCCGGAGCACTACGGCGACCGGCTTTACACCCACGTGATCGCGCCCTTCGAGATCCCGCCGGAGTGGAAGATCGTCCGCAGCTTTGACTTCGGCTTCGCGAAGCCCTTTTCCTGCGACTGGTGGGCCATCGACTATGAGGGCCGCGCCTATCTGATTTTGCAGCTCTACGGCTGCACCGATACCCCCAACGAGGGCGTGAAATGGCACCCGGACAAGATCTTTTCGGAGATCCGCCGGATAGAGCGGGAACATCGCTGGCTGAAGGGCAAGTGCATCGACGGCGTGGCGGATCCCTCCATCTGGGACGCCAGCCGGGGAGAGGCCATCATCGAGGCCGCCGACCGCCATTTCGTCTACTTTGCCAAGGGGGACAACAAGCGGCTGCCGGGGTGGATGCAATGCCACTACCGGCTGGGCTTTGACGAAACCGGGCGGCCCATGGTCTACTTTTTCAACACCTGTAAGGCGGCCATCCGCACCCTGCCGCTGCTGCAATATGACGCGCTGGACCCGGAGGACCTGAACACCGCCCAGGAAGACCACTTTGCCGACAGCTTCCGGTACTTCTGCATGTCCCGCCCCATCGCCCCCGCCGTGAAGCCGGAAACGCCCGTCTTCGGCGACGACCCGCTGGACCTGCGGAAAGGGAAATACGGAAGGTTCAGTTATTAAGGAAAGGCTCCCCGGACAGTCGTCCGGGGAGCCCTGTTGCGGTAAACCGTTATTGCCATAAGATGAAAGCTCCGTCACGGGGCGAAGGTCACCGGGCAATCCTCGATGATCTTGCCCTTGGAGGTGGGCTGCCACTTGCTGCCCAGGGTCACGTCCTCCTCCTTCGCCAGTACGTTGACGGCGGCGATGCCGTCGCAGTTGAAGAAGGCATATTCGCCGATCTCTTTGATAGAGGCGGGGATCGTAACGGTGATCTTCTCCGCGTCGGTGGCGCCGAAGGCGTAGGCGAAGGCGTCCTTGCCGATGTATTCCAGATGGGACGGCAGCGTCAGGGACGTCATGGCGGAGGCCCGGTGGAAGGCCTTTTCCTCAATGCGGGTGACGGACTCGGGGATCTTCGTCACGTCCACGTAATAGCACTTATAAAAGGCCTTGGTGGAGATCGTCTCCACCCCGTCGGGGATCTCGTAGGTGGTGGTATCCTCCGTGCGGCCGAACTTGTCGAAGGTGATGTTCCGGCCGCAGGGGTAATAATACAGCGTCTTCATATCCTTGGAGAACAGCACGCCGTCCACCGCGGTAAAATGCTCGTTGGCAGGGTCTACCGCGAACTCCGTCAGGTGCTGGTTGTTGGTCAGCGCCCAGCCGCCGAGGGAGGCCACGTTTTTGCCGATGGTGATCTTCGTCAGGCTCTCGGCGTTGCAGACGCCGAAATCCTCGATGCGCACCACGGGCACGCCGCCGATCTCGTCCGGCACCGTCAGCTCCGTGACGGTGGTTTTATCCGTATAGCCGGTGATGGCGAGACCGCCCTCCACCTCTTTATAATTCATGCCGCCCTGCTTTTTCGCGCAGGAGGCAAACGCCAGCAACGCCAGCAGCAGCGCCGCCAAAGCCAAAACCTTTTTCATTGCGCGGCCACCTCGCTTTCCGTCAGTTCGCCCCGGGCGGCAGCTTCTGCCGCCTCCCGCTCGGCGATCTCCTTCACGCACTTGTCGTGCATCTCCCGGGTGAGGTCGTACCCGATGAAGGGCAGCGTGGCCAAAATCAGGCCCACGATGCCGAGGTAAACGTAGATGTGCATCACGTTGCTGAACACGGCGCTGTCGAAGAGCACGTCCCAGTCGGAGGTGAAGCCCGCGAATTTCAGCAGCGCGGGGGCCACAAGCCCCAGCAGCGTGCCGACGGGCGTGGTAAACCAGCCGAAAATGCCGATCATGTTATCCGCCCGCTGGCCGGTCTTCCACTGGTGATAGTCCAGAATATCCGCGTTGAGGCCGTCCGTCAGGCCGCCGCAGCCCGCCGAAATGGCGCTGCGAAGGAAAATGAAGAACATGAGGATGGGCACGCTGTTGCCGTTGTTCAGGCCCAGCAGATATCCCGCCGTGACCAGGATCCAGATGGCACGCATGCACAGGATGATATTGCGCTTTTCAAACCGCTTGACCAGCGCCGGCATGGCGAGATTGCCCACCACGCTGGTGATGCCCACGATACTGACAAGGCCGGTGATCCACTCGATGCGCAGGGAGTAGACCAGCGTGTAGTTGATAACGCCGTCCGCAATGGCGTTCCACAGGCCGAACACCGCGGCGATGTTGACGATCCAGAAATACTTGTTTTTCAGCAGGGCTCTGGAGCTCTTGCCGAATTCCACCTTGGGAGCGGAGGTCTGCCCCGCCGCCACGCGCTCTTTGATGCCAAGGGTAAAGAACGCCATGCCGAAGCCGAACACGCAGAGGATGGGCACGAAGAAACGGTAGGAACGGATATCCAGCAAACCGCCGGTGGCGCGGATCATAATGGGGAACACGATGCGGAAGATGGACCGCAGGAACCCGAGGAAGATGGCGCCGATGGAGTGGTATTTCTGCCGTTCCACCGTGTTGGGGGTGATCAGGGCCACGATGGCCTTGGGGTTGTTGTAATGGATGGCCGCAAAGCGGTCCCGCAGGGTGAACAGGAAGTGGAGCACCACCAGCCGGGTGGTGTATTCCAGCGTGGTGGGGATGAAGGGGATGATGCAGGTGATGATGGAGATCGGGATGCCGTAGGCCACCAGAAAGGGCTTGTACCGGCCGTACTTTTGGCAGAACTTGGCCCGCAGGAACCAGTTGACAAGGCCGCCCACGCCCATGATGACGAGGATGTTGGCGATCAGCTGGGGCAGCCCCTTGATGATGGATTCAAAGGGAGATGCGGGGACAAAGTAGAACGCCACGCCCACCAGCGCGCAGGCCACGTAGGCGATGATGGCGGTGCGGCGCTTTTTCCCTTCCAGATGACCGAGATTCTCGAAGATGGTCATGGAGATGGATTCGATGTAGAGGGTGGCGTATTTGACCGCCAGCGAGATAAAGGTGATGATGGTGAAATCCATCATCTGAATTTCAAAAATGGAGCCGCAGAGATACGACGCGGTAAACGAGACCGTATCGTTGCAGATGAACGTAAACGCGCACACGCCCATGATGCCGAGACAGTAAAACAGGAACTCCTTGAGGCTGGTATATTCGCCGGGCTTCGGGGTGTTCCAGTTGGTCTTGACGCCGAGGAGCAGATCCGCGATCTTCTGCTGCAGGGGTTGCTTTTCTTTCGCCTGCGCCATGCGTTTTCCTCACTTTCAATCTTTTTTATGAATATTATACAGGATAAAGCGGGGGAATGCAATACGGTTTTATGTCGTCCGCGAAAAAAGGGGAAGCGGGCAAAAATCGCCGTCGACAAAAAACCGTACACGGATCATTCATCCGATAAAAAAAATCAAGCTGAAAGGACGGTGAACGTTCTCTCAGCTTTTTTATTTTACTATGAGTGAA
>CAMVNL010000213.1 GCA_947168785.1 uncultured Clostridia bacterium
TTAACTATCAGTATCAGTTCTGACCACAGGAATATACACTTTTTCAAGAGGAATCATTCTGCGAAATCTTTCTGCTAGTACATCATAATATTTATATATTAGATCTACAAGTTCAGATCCGTCAATTCCCCGGATAATCGGAGTGTCATTCAGATATTTTTTCGCATTTGGAGTATAACTGGATAGCGCGACAAATACGCCGTAATCCCCTTCCCGCATTGCACCCTTTAAGGATTGAATTGCCGTTTCCTTAATAGGAGCGTCTTGACTTTTCACTTGGACAAGAATACGTGGAGGCAATTCATCTTTATACGCAACAATATCAATGCCACTGTCCCCACCGTGAGGAGACAGTCTCGTCCGATATCCCATTGCTTCAAACAAAGCAGCGACAAACTCCTCAAAAGGATACCCTTTCAACTGTCTGCTGAGCTCTTTCAGAATAAAGTCTTTTGTGGTTTCTATGATATCCTTCGCAGTCGCAGCAACTGTTTCATCTTCTGCTTCTTCTGCAACAACAGATTTTTTAAATCCTTTATCTAGGGCAGCAAGAAACTCATCTGCATAGTTTTTAACAGAAAATACCGTAAGAGCGGATCCTATCTCATGCAATGCCCCCTGCGAAAATGCGGTTCTCGGAATATGTTTTAACCATTTCACCTTTCGCTGCTGCACATAAGAAGTACTTCCCGGGGAATATGTATAAGGACCATCAATGATTCCAATGTTTATCATTCGATCATTTTTTGATGGGTAAATAACATAGTCTCCGATCTGCAATTCATAGACAAAGCGATACAGCATCCCAGCACAAGTTGCAATGCTTCCCTTTTTCTCTTCAGGGTATGTGGTCACATACTTCTCTTTAAACGCTTCTCTAGTTGGGACAATTGCCGATAAATCGCCCATGTCTTTCCAGCCGATTGCAATTACATGCCCATGCAAAAACAAATGGTGATCAGGGGTATGAATCCCCCATATGCGAATTTCTTTTTGATCAGATATCAAAGGAAACACTCCCACATAAATAATTTAAGGCTCATAAATGATTCTATCCATCAAAGCGGCACTGAGGTGCCGCGCTACCGGGGGATGCAATACAGTGACGCTGAAAGGAAAGGTGAGGGCAACGGAGCTGAGGCTCCGTGCTACGGGGCCTTAACGGCGTAAGACGCCGTGTTACGAGTTGTTCTTCTCTGCGATGAGGTCCCCGATCACGAGGCCGAGCATCGCCAGACGGATCACAAATCCGACGACGGCGGCGGGCCAGCCGAAGAGGGTGCGGAACTGCGGCAGCAGCGCCCGCAGGATCAGGTCGAACACAACGGCGGCGCAGAGGACGATCCGCAGGATCATAGCCGTTCTGCGCTCGCCCCGCAGCAGCTTTTTCATCAAGAGGCCGAAGGCCAGCGCGAGAACGGGCAGGATAAAATAGACGACCAGCTCATGCCCGGCGAGCCGGTACAGATACGACAGCGCCAGCGTCAGCCAACGGGGCAGCGCCGCCATGCCGCCATCGAAAAGAAAACCGAGGACGCTGTTTTTCGTCATCAGCCCCGGATAGCCGGATAAAACCAGCAGATACGGCAGCGGCAGCAGGCAGACAACCTGCCAGATCAGCACAAACAGGTCCGCGCCGGTGCGCTGTTTGCCGGAGGTCAGACCGAATTTCATTTCGCCACCTCCGTAAGCGTCTTTTGCAGGTATTGCTTCTCAAAAATCGGAGAAAACGGATCGGAAACCGTGACCGTGTACGCCTCTTCCAGCGTCTGCGGGTCAAGGAACATCACGTCCGCGCCGCCCTCCGACGCATTGTTTTTCTCTGTCAGCCGGTAAAAGCGGCACAGGGGGTTCGTCTCCGGGAAATCCGCGGGCAGCATACAGCCGCTGACGCACACCAGCTCCCCGGAGGCGCAGGTCCCCCGCAGGATCGTATCCCGGTACAGCACGGTTTTTTCGTGGGTCGTCAGGTCTATTCGGACGAGGTCGCACAGCAGCAGCCCCAGCTCGGTGGAACGGTATTCGTTCAGGTAGAGGCTGTCGCCCACCTTGCAGGCGCCCCACTCGCTGCCGAAGTCGCCCTCCGCCACCAATCGGCAGGTATTTTCCGGCCCCTGATACAGACCACTTGGCTCCAGCGAGGAATAGCGGATGGCGTAATCGGTCCCCTCGATGGGGATATATTCGTTGACGGCCCTGCGGTCCGCCAGATTGACCATCACGACGGTAAAGAAGAACGCCAGCGCTGAGAAGATCGTGACGATCAGCACCAGCGCGTTCATGGAAAATTTGGCTCGGTTCAAACTGTATCACCTCATAGACATGCCTTTTTTCTTTAAATAGGATTTGGCCGCGTATTTCTTGCGGCGGCTGGCGAAGGAATACTGCATCATGCTGCGGGGCATTTTGGAAACGGACAGCTCCGAGAGGACGCGGGGGTCCAGCGGGGCGTTGTCCTTCACCGGGATCACCACACCCTTGGCCTGCCGGCGCATTTCGGCAAAGAAATTTGCCTCCGGCAGCGGATGGATCACGGGGCAGTCCTTCCAGCGGTCCGGGAAGCCCGGCGCGTTCAGAAGGCTTTCCCGCACGAATAGCTCAAAGAAGGGGAAGCGCTGCACGAAGAGGGATTCCACGAAGGCGGCAAGGCCCTCGTCCGGCGTAAAATCCGCCATCAGGCTGAATAGGGGGGTCTGGGCCGCGTCCGCGCGGCAGATGAACATGGACGGGAAGCGGAGATCGGCGTTCAGCGTGCCGATCTTCTTTTTGCGCTCCTCCGTCATCTCCGCCGTCAGCGCCTCGTATTTGGCCCGCAGGGCCGTCAGCGCCGCGTCGTCCAGATACCAGAAATAGCGATAGAACCGGTCGGTCAGCAGCTGAAAATACACGGTCAGCAGCTCCTGATAGGTGTATTCATCCCCGTCGAAGGAGCCGGTCTCCTCCTCGATGATCGCCCTCACGTCCTCACACAGCTTGTCGTAGAAGCCGCAGACGGTCTCCATCAGCGCCAGCGAAGGGGCCGCCCCCTCGACAAAGCCGTCCTTGAACACGCCGGTGCGGCGGGCGTAGATGGCCCCTGCGCAGCCGGAAACCCTGGCCCCGCAGCCGAAGAGGCAGTCCGTCAGGAACTTTCCGTTGTAAAACTCCGGGGTCTCTGGGAAGGTCAGGGAGTACAGATCGAAGAATTTCTTTTTGAATACCCGGCCGTCCAGCTCCAGCGTGTTGAGCAGCGCCCGGTCGAATTTGTCGATATGGGGCACCACGGCCAGCATATCCGCCCAGTCGAGATAATAGGGCTCGTTGTCGCCGGAGTAGTAGTAGCGGGGGCAGATGATATCCGCCTTGGTCTCTTCGGCGTTTTCCAGCACCTTCTCCACGGATTCCGGCGAGAGGTAGTCGCCGCCGTCCACGAACCATACCAGCTCCCGACGGGCCAGCTTCATCCCCGCGTTGCGGGCGGCGGGCGTCCCCGTCCTGCCGATGGCGACGCTTTCAAAGCCCACGTATTCGCCGCAGTATTTCGCAATGACCCCGGTGGTCTCTTCATCGCAGCCGTGGTCCACGATCAGCACGTCAAATTCCTCGGTGGACTGCTCGCACAGCCCCTCCAGCGTGTAGGTGAGCCCCTCGGGATCACCGTTTACCGTCACAATTACCGTTAAACCCGTCACGAATCCTGTCCGCCTTTCAGAATGACCTCCGCCCGGACGATATCCTCCGGGAAGGTGATCTTGATGTTGTTTTCGCTCCCCTTGGCGATGAAGACCTTTTCACCGTGATAAATGAACACGGAGCAGCCGTCGGTCATGGTTTTGAACACCTCCGGCGGGGTCTCCTTAATAAGCGCATACAGCTTGGCCGCGTCGAAGCTCTGGGGGGTCTGGGCGTGGAAAACGGTGCTGCGGGGCGGCACGGCGTCGATAAAGCGGCCGCCCTGGCTGAGCAGGACCGTATCCACCGCCGGAACGCAGGTGTTGCAGGCGCCGTAGCCCCGCGCGGCAAGGATATTGTCGTTGATGATGCGGTCGTCGATAAAAGGCCGCACCGCGTCGTGGGTCAGTACGATGGCGTCAAGAAAGCCGTTTTCCTCCATAAAGGCCAGCACCTTGCGCAGGGTATCCCCCCGGAAGGCCCCGCCCGGGATCACGTCCACGGGCTTGCCGGCGTCAATGTAGGTTTCAATCAGCTCCCGGGTGTAGGAAAGATAGTCTTCCCCCACCGCCACCACGCAGCGGTCCACATTCGGATTGCCGATCAGCTTTCGGATGCTGCGGATGATGATGGGCACGCCCGCGATTTCAATGAACTGCTTCGGGAGCGCGCTGCCCATCCGCGTGCCGGTCCCCCCGGCCAGTACGGCGGCGATTACCATACGGTTAACCTCTCTTTTGTCAATTACAATAATAAAGTTAAAAGTTAAAAGTTAAGAGTTGAAATTCGGAAACGCTTCGCGTTTTTATTATTTTGGTACCCTTCGCATTTTAACTTTTAACTTTCAACTCTCAACTTTTTAAATGCTGCTCATCAGTCCGCCGATGTTCTGCACGGCGCCGGCCAGTCCGCTGAGGATGCGGCCGATGCCCTTCATGGTGCCCTGACCGTTGAGGATCATGCACAGGCCCTCCGCCATTTCCGGCGTGAACACGCCCATACTCATGGAGATGAAGCAGCGGATCGGGATCTGCAGCGCCATGGAGGTCATCATCTTCTCCTGGGCGGCGTTGCCCTTGGAGATGGTCTTGAAGAGCTTCAGCAGCAGGGCGTTGATCTTTCTGCCTGCGGGGGTGCCGGCGGCGTCCTCCAGCGCGTTGTTGATGGTGATGACTTCGTCAAAGCCGGCGTCCTGATACGGGATCGGCCTGCCCAGCAGCGCTTCAAAGTCCGCGTCGCTGACATGCTGCACGTCGGCGGTGTAATAGCAGGGGGCGGTCTTGCTGAGGTCCGGGATCTGGGCGTCCTTCACCGTGGAGGTGACGCGGACGGTGCCCTCCAGACGGATATCCCGGCTGGAAGCGCCCACGAGGAGATTGAAATCGCCGCTTTCCACGTGCCAGTC
>CAMVNL010000214.1 GCA_947168785.1 uncultured Clostridia bacterium
ACGAAATGTTGCATTTCGAGTGCTGCACCTTCGACCACTCGGACAACTCTCCGTATATAACGAATGTATTAGAATTTGTATTAGAACTGCGAAAATTTGAGACAAGGCGCATCGCGGAAAACCGCTTAAAATAAGGGGAGTACGGAATCGCCGTGGATTTTCGCCAACGGGATTTCGAGTGCTGCACCTTCGACCACTCGGACAACTCTCCAATATCTTGTTGACGATGATGCATTATATCAAATAATTGCAGAATTGTCAATATGCGAATCATAAAAAAGAAGTCTCTGAAAATCTGAAAATCTGAAAATCCAAAAAATCTATTTCAATTTTGTCATCCGTATGGTATAATACGATTATTCTGATAGGGAAGGGAATATGTCAATGTCACAAGGCACTTTTGACGGCTCTATGCCGCGCAACGTATTGGAATATTATCTTTCGCACGCCGCTTCGGCCCAGTGGATCTCTCAGAGCGACACGCTGGACGATGATATTCGTGTGATTCTCAAAACCGGCCTCAAATTCCTCGGCCGCGCCGCCGGAATCTGGAAGGGCGACGGCGATGAAGAGGGCCATTTTGCCAACGCAAAGGCCGTCGCAGACAAGATCCATGCCGCCGACCCGGAGATCATCCTGCAGGCCTGCCTGTTTGAAATCGTCTATCAGGACGATCTGGATCACGTTCCGATCCCCGCGTGGGTGTTTGAGGCCTTCGGTCTTCCGGTGGAGGAACGCTGCTTCAATCATGCGGCCTGTCTGTTCCCGGAGGGGACCTGCACCTGGGGCGATATGCCGGACCTGTCGCAGACGGAAGCGCAGATGTGGTTCTATTACCGGGGCCGCCGGTATATCGACTGCGGCTATGAGGCTTTCCATATGGGGCAGATCCATCTCTATACGGGCCGCGACAGGGCCTATAAAGGAATCGGCAGGGTCATCGAAATGCTGCGGGAATACGGCCGGCTCCACGCCCGCCGCCATAAGGTGATCTTCGACGCCCACTCCCATTCGGTGGTGGTCCACGGCAAGAGCCTGCTGGACTATAACGCCATGCCCTTTACCCGGTTCCCCATTCTGGACCGTCCCGGCGAAAAGCTGATCCTGGTCCGGGAGGGTATGTCCGGCGGCGGCATTTCCCCCGAGGGCGTCTATGAGGACGCGCTGCCGTTCCTGTATGAATTTGACAATTGGGGCGGCAGGGATAAATGGGCCTATGAGAACCAGACCTATGAAGAGCGTGCCTGGAATCAGTGGTGGGGCGGCGACCAGATTTCATGGTTTGCGTCTCAGGACGAGGAAAGCCGCAACCGTTTCCTGGATTACGCCTTCAAATGGACGGCTGTCAACAACCCGGATGGCTTTTTCGCCTTCCCGCTGATGCGGGGCATCGGGCCGGGCGGCGACGGCCAGGACCATACCTATAAGCTGAACAACCGTTCTGATGCCTGCCCGGAGGGTTATTCCCAGGAGGACGCGGCGGCAAAGCTGCTGCACGAGGGCTATGAAAAATACCGCGCCTACGCCAACCCCTCCATGCTGGACCACGGCGGCAAAAATGAGGACGACCCGGAAACCGGCGTGCGCTATCCCGAAAAGGTGGTGCTCTACGGCAGCTTCCAGCCCTACGTGGGCGCCGTGGCGGACGATTCCAACAGCAAGATCACCCGCATGTACTATATCGGCGACGGCAAATACGCGCTGACCTTCGTGATGCCCTTCGCCGGGGAGTACGATTTCGCCGTCTCCACCTGGGGCACCCTCTCCGCCTGCGTCAGCACTGCCCACCCATTCCCGTTCTCCGGCACGGGCAGCAAGGGTAAGCTGTCGATCCCGGCGGACAACACCGTCGTCCGCGTCACCTTCGAATACATGAAGGACAAGATCGACGTGGAAATGATCTCATAAGCGAGACTTAAATAACATAATGATTAAGGCCTGTTGAACCGTGTTCCGGTCAACGGGCCTTAAATATATGATGGATTTTTTGAAAAAAAACTGGTAGCGCGGCACAAACAACTATCCGTAGCACGGCGCATTGCGCCGTCTGGGGGCAGCCCATGATGATTTACGTTTCCTTTGTGTAATATTATCCGGTAATGGTTTTTTAACTAAATTTCAATTCTCTTTATCGGACACGTCAGACGGCGCAATGCGCCGTGCTACGTGATGTAACTTCTCCCTCTCAGCGGCACTGAGGCGCGCGCTACCGGATAACAGTTTTTCTACAAGCCAATTCATCTAATGTATCGTCCGTCATTCTTTACAGAGTGATTACTCTTGCTTTTCCCCGACGATGACGTGTATCTCCGTCGGAGTCAGAGATGCAATCCTCAGCCGCAGCAGAAGATCGTCCCCGGGGGCGATGTAAAAGCTTTCCGCGGCGGTAGGACGAAGGTAAGATCCGTCTTTTAACCAAACGTGATCGAAATAATAGACCCGGCAATAGGGATGGTAGTCCACCTGAATGGCGTTCTCTTTCAGCACATAACTTGTGAACGCGTCCAGCTTCTCGTAATCGTAAGGATATCGTCCCAGGTTGTCGATCTGATACTTGCCGTCTTTTTTCCTGTCTTCTTTGCCCGGAATCTCCGTTGTCGTATAGGAAGAGGAAGGTTCTGCTCTTCCATCTGTATATCCGTCGTTGATATAATAGCTGCTGTCCCTGTCAAAAATGTCAAGTGAGTATTGTATCTCAAGATATGGATGACCGTCTTTGGGATGATAGTTGGCCACTCCGTCTTTGACCAAAGAATACGTATAGATTTCCTCGGTGCTGTCGCCGAACACCAGCATAACGTTCGTCACGTCCACGTAATCCGGGACGCCGTACTCCGCGGGAACAACGACTTTTTGCAGTACAAAATATTCACAGCCGACCAGGAACGTCAGCAGGCCGAGGGCGGCAAACGTCCGCGCCACGGTTCTGCCGCGCCGCGCGTCGGTTTTTCTCGCCGCGTTTTTTCTGTAACGGCAGGCGAGAAGGAACAGCCACACGGTCAATCCGAACAGTATCACAGCAAAACAGGCGTTGCATACGGTAAGCGGGGAACGGTTGGCCAGAACGGAATACGTTTTATCATAGGCGAGATAACGCGCCGCCTTGCCTGTCAGCGTTTCCGCCAGTACCGTCGAGAGCAGCAGAAAATCGTTGAGCGACAGCAGGAGATGAAAGGCCGCCGTCAACAGAGGGACCCGCAAGCGCCGCCGCCACGCGATCATAATGAGAAGGCATAAGCTCAGAATGACGACGACGGAAGACTCCGGGCGCAATTCAACGTGTTCGCCAAAATAGTACTGAAGGATCTCCTCCGGAAAAAAGCGCTGCCATATAACAGGAGCAGCAGATGATACAGGATCAGGACGGCGTGGACCAGCATGCACATGATCCAGACCAGCCAATCGAGCAGGCGAGAGCGTTTGTGGACTGCCGCCAGCAGCAGGCCCGTCTCCTCGGCGCAGTCCCCGAAGGCCTCCTCCGCCTTTTCTTTCGCGCCGTCTTCGTCGAAGCCGCGTTCTTCAAACAGCGCGGTTTTACAGGTAAAATGATCCTCCAGTTCTGCCTGTACAGCGTCCCGGTCCTGTTTTGACGGAAGATACCAAAGCACCTTTTCAATAAACCGGCTCATGATTCTCACCTCATCCCGGCTGGAATTGCAGCACCTTTGCGACCGCATCTGAATAGACCTTCCACTCTTCCTTTTTCTCATGCAGCGCACGAAGTCCTTTTTTCGTGATATGATAATACTTCCGTTTCCTGCCGTCGTATTCCTCCCAATAGGATTCCAAATAGTTTTCGGCTTCCAGCGTATGCAGGATCGGATAGAGCGTTCCCTCGTTCATGGAAAAGACCGTTTCGCTGCGCATTTCCAGCTCACGGATGATGCGGTAGCCGTAAAGGTCCTCTTTTTCCAGCACGCTCAACACCAGCGTCATACCGGTGCCTTTGAGAAGTTCTTTGCTGATTTTCACAACGTCGCCTCCTGAAAAGAAATGATACCTTGGATATCAATGTATATACATCGTATCACAAGGTATGTTTTCTGTCAAGTATGTTATTTTTTTGTTTTGATGGTCGTGTTTACAGCAGCGCGTTGATCCGGTCCGCGTACCATTTGCCGGGATGGATCTGCGTCACGTAGCGGTGCGGGCCGTCGGGATCAGGCATGAAGTTGTTGCCTCCCGTGGCGGGATCGACCCTTGCGAAGCCCTGCACCACGCCGTAACCGGCCTGTACCTCGTCGTTGATGATGGCGGTCAGCACGGTCAGCGGGTCCCAGGAGCAGCGCCCGTCTTTAGAGCCGTGGGTGACGAAGGCCCGGCGGAGCGGGTCGTCCTCCGGCACGTTTTCCCCGGTGATCACGTCCGTCCCCACTTCATGGCCGATGAAGGTGATGGGCACAGGGGAGAACCGGCAGAGATAATCGCCCGCCTCGCTGCACACGGGATAGGCGGATAAATTATATTCCTTCCCGTCCGACACGTCCCATTTGCCCGCCATCAGCCAGAGGCGGTTGACCTTTTCCTTTACCAGCTCCCTGCCGGAGAGGGGAGAGAACTCGTCCGGCCCGCTTTGTAAAAGCTGCATGATGATCTGCGGGAACCCCACCTCGGTGATATCCGCCTTTCCGTCCAGCTCCGCCAGAAGCCTGCGGTAGAGCCGCCAACCCTCCGGGCAGTCCTCGTTGCTATGGACCGGGTGAGGGTAGCCCGCCAGCAACTCCTGATAGCGGCAGCCTTTCCCGTCCCGCAGGGCGGTTTTATCCACGCCGATGGGGACCGTCACGCCGTCATATTCGCAGAAAGCGGAAACCGATGGCGCGGAATACTCCATCACGGAATTGATCCCGATCCCCAGCAGCCGGATGATCCCGGCTCTGTGGGCCCGCAGCAGCAGGCGCAGCGCGGCCACATCGTCGCAGTCCGTCCACCAGTCTGTTCCGTGGATAAGGTTGACGGGTTCTGTTCTTGTTTTTTTGATTTTGTCAAATACGTTCATCTTTCATCATATCCGTTCTTCTTTATATCCAAAGTATAGCATATGCTTCCGGAGAA
>CAMVNL010000215.1 GCA_947168785.1 uncultured Clostridia bacterium
TTGGTTCATCACGGATTTCTGTGGGATTAGAATCAGAGTGACAAAGTGGGGGTTGGCGCGCCGCAGGTGTAAAATGTATCGCGGATCAGTAATCCGCCTGCAACGCGATTACGATTTTTGGAACGTTGGATTTTGCCAAAACGTTGGATTTATTATGTTGTTTACGTCTGGAACCGCCTTCAGCGGAGCGGCTCACGGAGCCGCGCTACGAGTAAGGCGCGTCGCCCCGACAAATCCCTTTTGCCGCTACCCACAATTTTCGTGATGAACCGGTTTTTTGCGTCAAACGGATTCAGGGCAGACGCAGCTCCATCATTGTCTCTTTGGGCGTCATGCCCATTTTTTCATAGAACCGCTTCGCCGCGTCGTTCCCTTCCCATACGTTCAGGGTCACGTCCGCGCAGCCGCGCCTTGCTGCCTCTTCCAGCACAAAGCGGAACAGGGCTTCCCCCACGCGGCGGCCGCGGCAGGCTTCATCCACGCAGAGATCGTCGATAAAAAACGACTTGCGCGGCAGCATGGTGTTGGCAAAGGGCGGCTCGCGCAGCACGCAGAAGGCGTAGCCCAGCACCGCATCGGCCTCATCAACGGCAACGAACACGGGGGTGAGGTCGTCTGCAAAGATGGCCTCCAGCTCCTGCGCCGTGTATTTGGTGGAGCCCGGGATAAAGATATCCGGGCGGATTTCGGCGTGGATCTCCAGCACCTGCGACAGCAGCCGCAGCACCGAAGGGACGTCCTTTGTCTGTGCTCTTCTGATGGTCATTTCTTTTCCCCTTCTTTACAGTATAAAAATGAACTGACCGCGGTGGCCAGTTCATCGTTTTTTAAGAAAGCAGGGCGCGGTCCTCGATATCGTCGCCGCCGGCCTTGGCGAACTCCCGCATCAGGTCGTCCACCGTCAGCTTCTGCTTCGCCTCGCCGGACACGTCGAAGATGATCCGCCCGGCGTTCATCATGATCAGCCGGTTGCCGTGACGGATGGCGTCCTTCATGTTGTGGGTCACCATCATGGTGGTCAGGCTGTGCTCGCTGATCAGCTCCTCTGACAGCGCCAGCACCTTCTTGGCGGTGACGGGGTCCAGCGCGGCGGTGTGCTCGTCCAGCAGCAGCATTTCGGGCCGCTGCAGCGTCGCCATCAGCAGCGTGATGGCCTGCCGCTGACCGCCGGAGAGGAGGCCGACCTTAGAGGTCATACGGTCTTCCAGACCGAGGCCAAGCCGGGACAGCTGCTCGCGGAACAGCTCCTTTTCCTTCTTCGTCACGCCCCAGGCAAGGCCGCGTCCCTTGCCGCGGCGGTAGGCCAGCGCCAGGTTTTCGTCGATCTGCATGTCGGCGGCGGTGCCCATCATGGGGTCCTGAAACACGCGGCCCAGCTTTTTGGCCCGCTTGAACTCCGGCAGCCGGCTCAGCTCTTCGCCGTTGAGGGCGATGGAGCCGGTATCAATTGGATAAACGCCGGCGATCAGGTTCATCAGCGTGGATTTGCCCGCGCCGTTGCCGCCGATGACGGTGACGAAATCGCCGTCGTTGAAGGTGATGCTCAAATCGTTGATGGCGACCTTTTCATTGACGGTACCGGCATTGAAAATTTTCGTGATGTGAGATACTTCCAGCATGTCGTCACGCCTCCTTTCCGCTCTGCGCTTTCGCGACCTTCGCCTTTTTCTTCTTCATGGCGGGGACGGCCAGCGCGATGGCGACGACCACGGCGGAGAACAGCTTCAGGTCGTCCGTCGAAAGGCCGATGGTGATGACGATGGCGATGATCAGATAGTAGATGATGGAGCCGATGATGGCGGAGGTGCAGCGCATGACGAAGCCGCGGAAGCGGCCCAGCAGCACTTCGCCGATGATGATGCTGGCAAGGCCGATGACGATGGCGCCGCGGCCCATGTTGACGTCCGCATAGCCCTGATACTGGGAGAACAGCGCGCCGGAAAGGGCCACAAGTCCGTTGGAGAGCATCAGGCAGAGCACCTTCATGGAGTTAGTGTTGATGGACATGGCCCGGGCCATGTGCTCGTTGTTGCCGGTGGCGCGGATGGCGTTGCCGATCTCCGTGCCGAAGAACCAGTACATGACCGCCACCAGCGCCGCGCAGAGCAGCGCGCAGATAATAATGGTTTTCGTCCGGTCGGAGGTATAGGCGCCGTTGGCGTTGGGGGACGTGAAGATCAGCGCCTCGGAGAATTTCAGCAGCGGGATATTGGGCTTGCTGTCCCGGAAGCCGCCGCCCATGATGTGGAGGTTGACGGAATACAGCCCCAGCTGGGTGAGGATGCCCGCGAGAATCGGCGGGATCTTCAGCTTGGTATTGAGCAGACCCGTAATGCCGCCCGCCAGCATGCCGGCGCAGAAGGACAGGCACAGCGCGATAATGGGATTCACGTTTTTCGTGATAAGGATCGCGCAAAGGCCGCCGCCGGTGGCAAAGCTGCTGTCCACCGTCAGATCGGCAAAGTCAAGGATTTTGAAGGATAAGTACAGTCCCAGCGCCATGACGCCCCAGATCAGGCCCTGCGCAAGGGTGCCGGGGAGCTGGTTGCCGAGAGAAGCGAAAAATGCGCCCATGGAAACAACCTTTCTCTTGAAACAAAGGGGCGGCAACGACCGGGATCGCTGCCGGAAAACAAGTCTGATGTTATCAGATACGGTCCGCGTATCCTTCAGGACGCACGGACCGGTTTCTGTAGGATCAATAAAGCGGCGGGTAAAAACCGCTTATTCGGCGAGCTGCGCCGCAAGGTCTGCGGGAAGCTCGATGCCCAGCTGCGCGAGGATATCCTCATTGACCGTGAAGTCAAGCTCCTCGGCGGGCAGGTACTGGATCGCCATGGTGGCGGTATCCGCGCCGTTGGCCAGCACTTCATAGGCCATTTCGGCGGTCTTGACGCCCAGGTTGTAGTAGTTCAGGCCATAGGTGGCGGTGCCGCCGTTTTCAACCATGTTGGCTTCGCCGCAGATGATCGGCACGCCCGCCTCGGTAAGCACCTTGGAGATCGTGCCCATGGAGCTGGCGATCAGGTTGTCGGTGCCGATATAGGCCGCGTCGATCTTGCCGACGGCGGACTGGGCGACGGTTTCCAGCTGGGTGGCGTCGGAAACGGTGTAGGCGGTCACGGTGATCCCCTTGGCCTCCAGCGCCTCTTTGGCGAGGTTATACTGGAAGATGGAGTTGTCTTCGCCGGAGTTGTAGAACACGCCCACGTTCTTGGCGTCGGGCACCAGCTGCAGCCGCAGGTCGCTCTGCTGTTCGATGGGTTGCCGGTCGGAGGTGCCGGTCAGGTTCGCGCCGGGAGCCTCGTTGGAAGCCACAAGGCCGGCTTCGGCGGGATCGGTGACGGACGAGATCAGGATCGGGATATCGCTGGTGGCGGTCTTGGCGGCCTGGGCGGCGGGAGTGGCGATGGCGAAAATCATATCAACGCCGTCGGAAACGAACTTGTTGACGATGGTGGTGCAGTTGGTCTGCTCACCCTGGGCGTTCTGGTAGTCGATCTCCACCCGGCCGGGCAGCAGCTCGTTGATCTTATCAAGGAAGCCCTGATAGTTGGCGTTCAGCGCGTCGTGCTCCAGCAACTGGGTCACGCCGATCGTAAAGGTCTTGTCCGAGGAAACGCTCTGGGCGTCGGTGCCGGACGAAGCGGACGCGTCGGTTCCGGTCGAGGCAGGCTCGGTCTTGCCGCCGCAGGCTGCGAGGGCGATCACCATGGCCAGCGCCAGCAGGACCGCTGTGATTTTCAGCATTTTTTTCATTTTTTCTTCCTCCGTTATCGGATAAAATTCATCACGCGGCGCCGTTTGAAAACGCCGGTAAATTATTGAAAAGTATAACCGCTTTTTTCCTTTTTTTCAATTGACAAACTGCATAAAGACTTTAGCGGATAAAAGCATTTTTCTGAAATAATTTGCAAAAAAACGCAAACTTCATTCAATTGTTTAATAACACACTTTAACCGTTTTGATTTCAAAGGGACGGAAGGTCAGGCTCAGAGCGCTGTCCGCGCCGAGGTCGGCCTGCTCTTCCTCCAGCATATTGGTGAGGGCGGCGCGCGTTGTTCCCTCCGGCAGCCGCGCCGTGCAAGAGGTATAGGCGCCCTCCGCCTCATACAGACGGACGATATAGGCCTTCTCGGCGTCCTCGCAGGGCTTGACAGCCTCCACGATCACGTTGTCCGCGTCCACACGGATCAGCGGAACGATCTCCGTTCTGCCGGGGACGACGGCCACGGGGACGTTGAGCTCGTAGGCCGGACGGACGACGGTTTCCGCGCTGAAAGCGCCGTCGTGGGGCAGGAAGGAATAGACGCAGCGGTGAATGCCGTCCTTGTCGCCCAGATGGTCGGGATGGTTGCCGCCCTTGTGCAGGGACAGGCGCATACTGCCGCCGTTGAGGGAGATGCCGTATTTGCAGTCGTTGAGCACGGCCACACCGTAGCGGGATTCGGAAATATCGGTATATTTGTGGTTGAGCACCTCGAATTTCGCCTGTTCCACCATGGTGTTGCGGGTGGTGGGGCGCTTGGCATAGCCGAACTGGATCTCCTGACGGGCAAAATCGTCGTACACGTCGGTATCGAAGGCGGTCTTCAGGAAGCGGTGGTCGTCGTTCCAGTCCATGGCGGTATCGAAGCGCACCTCGGAGGAATCCGCGAAGAAGAGCATGTCCTGCCGCACCGTGGATTTGTCGCTGATACGGTACTCGCTTCTGACGATATAGGCCACGGGGCCGGCGGACACGACCTCACGGGAGACAAGGTTCGAGACCGGGCGGAATTTGTTCTCGATATCCGCGTCGATATCCCAGTTGTCCCACGCGGAGGGAAGATCCTCGGCCAGCAGGAAGGTGTTGAAGTTCTCGCCCTTTACCAGCTGCCTGCCGCAGCGAGTATCCACGAAAGAGGCAATAGTGCCGTTCTCCGCGAAGGAGACCTCGGCGAAGGGGGTGCGAAGGATATCGCCCTGCGCGGCAAAGGCGCTCTCCCCTGCCGGTTCGCCGTCGGTCCATGCCAGCGTCAGGATCCGGTAGCCGTATTCGTATGTGTTGC
>CAMVNL010000216.1 GCA_947168785.1 uncultured Clostridia bacterium
CGGCGCTCCGCCAACTGCGGCCGCTATATCGTGTTCTCCGGCCATTGGGAGATCCTTGAGGAGATGCAGGAGGTGCTGACCGCGAACGGCCTGCCCGAGGGCCTGCGCCTCGGCGCGAACTTCCGGCGGCTGGATGAAAAAAGCGTCGCCTTTGCCAAAGAAGCGGGCCTCTATGAAGTCGGCCTCAACGACAAGTGGTTCACCAAAGAGGACGTGGACATGCTGCGCGGCATGGGAATCAAGGTCTTTTCCAATCTGGGCGACTATCCCGAATGGTGGAAGGCCCTGCAGACCCTGGGCGTCGAGGGCTTCAAAACCAACTACGCGGAGGCCTATACCCACTGGCTGACCTACGGCAAGACGGAATAACCGCGGCGGCCGCGTCCCTGTGAAAGTGCGGCGCGGCCTTTGGTTTTGCTCCCTATCAAAAGCAACGCGGAAAGAAGGCGCATCTGAATTGAAAACCTGGCAAAAAGCGGTGTTTATCATCGTTCTGATTATCTTTGTTTCCACTTCCATCACCATCTCGCTGATCTCGGTCTCCCGCGCGCCGTATAAGTACAAAGAAGAGACCGCCATCGGCGGGGACGAGAGCCTCAACGGGTGGATCTTCTACGGCTTCAACGGCAACGCGGGTACGAAGACCCTGAACATCGACTTCGTCCGGGACCGGGACGGCAACAACCCCGACGAGTCGCTGCCGGTGCTGGGCGTGCGGCAGTACGCGGTGAACGCGGACGAGAACGCCGAGGAGCTGCATATCGGCGCATCCGTGCGGTACATTGAAGAGACAGCTTTTTACAACGCGAAAAAATTACAGCGGGTCACCGTGGACCCTGCCAACGAATGGTATAAAGATGTGGACGGCGTGCTGTTCACCAAGGACGGCAAAACGCTGCTGCTCTATCCCGTCTGCTACGGTCAGCAGCCCACGGAAAACCCTGAAGAGTTTACGTATCCCGAGGCCTACGCCGTGCCGGAGGGCGTGGAGCGCATCGCCACCTTCGCCTTCCTGAAAAACGGCCACCTGCGGGACCTGACCCTGCCCTCCACCCTCAAAGAGATCGGCGACATGACCTTCTTCGACTGCTGGCGACTGGGCTCTTACGACTACGACGCCGGGACAGATAAGCTGCTCGGCACCGGCTTCACCCTGCCGGACGGGATTGAGAAGATCGGCTCCGACGCCTTCAGCAAGTGCGGCAACATCTCCCCGGTGCTGTTCCTGCCGGCTTCCGTCAAAGAGGTCGGCCATCACGCGTTTTACTCCTGCGGCGGCATGCGGCAGATCCTGCTTGCCGCGGCGGACGACGGGGGGATCTCCCTCGGGGAGGCGTGGCTGCCGAAAAATATCAAGAAGGGCGCCATTCAGAAAGCGCCGAAACCGGAGTTCGGCAAGACCCGGGCGGAGAGCGAAGAGCTGATCGAAGCCTTCCGGGAGGAGAAGCTGAACGGATTCAGAGAGGATGCGCAGAAGAATGGCTAAGGAAAAAGGAAAAGTCAAAGCGTTTTTCGCGGACTTCAAAGAACACTGGAGCACCCCCGCCCCCGGCAGATACGTTCCCTATAAGGAGTATCTCTCCATTTTCGGCGCGGTGGGCGGCAACTACGCTCTCAGCTACGTGTCCGGTTTCCTTGGCTTCGGCACCGGCTGCTATCTGGTGGCGTTCTACTATCAGATCCCCATTCTGACCTTCTCCGCCATCGGCACCTTCTTCATGGCCACCGGCTACCTGTGGAGCATTCTCGGCATGGGCGTGGACGCGAATCTGGGGTTCCTGCCGAAAAAGACGCAGGCGAAATATTTCGCGGTCTACTTAAGCTTCGCGGCGCTGGGCCTGCTGCTGATGATTTTCAACTTCTCGCAGTATTTACCGGTGGAGTGGCAGCGGTTCCTCGATACCCGCTGGGCGGGGCTCAACGCCTACAATATCTTCAAGATCTTCGGCGTATATTTCTTCTGCAATGGCTGGGGCGGCTTCCGCGGCATCGTGATCCGTCGGCTGCTGCTGAAAAAATTCGGCCGGTACAAGCTGTTTTTCTACGCCAACATCGTGCAGTGCCTGGTGTTCGTGCTGCTGATCTGCTGGCTGCCTCTGTATAAGCTGCCCATGACCGAGCGCGTATGGAAGCTGTACCTGCTGTTCTCCTTCTACGGCATGTTCGGCATCGTGGGGTCCCCTCAGGCCATCGCCGACAACATCAGCCCCAATCAGGAAGAACGACTGCTGGTGCGCTCCTTCCCCGTGAAGCTGAGCCACCTGATGCAGAACCTCATCAACTTCCTCATGCCCACCATCGCGGGCGCGCTGTACGTGGACGGTATTACGGACCTGAATACCTTCAAATACCTGATCCCGATCTTTTACGTGCTCTGCGCGGGCATCATGGCCTTCAACCTCGGCAAGATCCACGAGCGCATCCCTGCGCCGCCCATTGAAAAGAAACAGTATTACGACTTCTGGACCTGCATCGGCGGCATTTTCAAAAACAAATATCTGTGGATCAACAACATCGCCGGCCTGCTGGATTCCCTCGGCAACGGCATGCTGAACATGAAAACGGTGCTGCTGATCTACACCTGGCGTGAAAAGGGCCTGTTCTTCTCGCTGGCGGAGATCCTGCTGAAATTCGCGGGCACGCCGGGCCAGCTGCTGGCCCCGTGGATCCGCAAGCGCTTCCAGTACAAAACGCTGATGGTCTTCAAGCAGATCATCCTCGCCGCCCGCACCGCCATCTACGCGATGACCTTCCTCTTCCTGGGCAAGGTCCACTTCCTCGGCGGCCTCGTGATCTTCATCGCCTACTTTATCTCCGACGGCCTGAAATCCGCCGTGGAGATCGCCCAGAGCGACATGGGCGTGCGGGTCTCCGACTATCAGATGTACATTTCCGGCGAACGGTTCGAGGGCTATCAGGGCATCATCGGCTGGTTCACCGGCCCCATCTCGTCGCTGGTCAGCCTTATCATCCCCATCATGTTCGTGGGCGCGGGTTTCACCTCCGACTGGGACGTGCTTTATATGGACGACGTGCGCATCAAGTGTATGCTCATCGGACTGTTCTTCGATTTCTTCGGCTATCTGCTCATCATGATCCCGTACCTCTTCTTCTGGGACTACACGGATGAAAAGCACCGGGAAGTGATGAAGGTGCTGCAGGAACGGGCGGACAAGCTGAAAAACGAACTGGCGGAAGAGACAGGCGAAGCGGGGCTTTCTCAGGATGGCGCCGCGGCGCAGCCGGCGGCCGTCGGCGCGCCTCCGGAAAACGGATAACATCAAACGGGAGGAAGGGAACAGCCATGTATAACGAAAATCTGAAAAACAGGGTCTTCAACAAGCTGGAGGCGGCCCTGCGGATCTATGAAAAAATGATCTACGTGAAGGTCGGCGAGCTGCAGCACGCGGAGGCGTACCGCACGGCGGAGCATCTGCGCACGGTGCCGGAGGAGGGCTTTGCCCCCATCGCCCCCGGCGAAAGCTGGGGCGGCGAGTGGCAGAATATGTGGCTGCGGGGTGAATTTACGGTTCCGGCGGAGCTGGACGGCAAAGACCTGTACGCGGTCTCCGGCTGCGGCGGCGCGGAGCAGCTGTTCTTCCTGAACGGCGTGCCCAAGGGCATTATCAACAGCAAGAACCGTGATTTCATCGGCGGCAGCCACGCCTGCCAGTATCTCGGCAGGGCGAAGGCCGGCCAGACGCTGCATCTGGCCTTCGAGTGCTACGCCGGTCACTACGACCCCAACACCGACCCCTACGACGATTATTTCTGCCCCGACCCCACCCAGGGCTTTACCCATACTTATAACGGCGTGGAGATCTGCACCCGCAACGAGGAGATCTTCACCCTCATCTTTGATCTCCGCGAGCTGCTGAACGCGGCAAGACGCCTGCCGGAGGACCGCTTCGTCGTTTCAAAGGCGCGCAATGCCCTGATGGAGATCAACCGGGTGCTGCCCCTGTTCCCGAAGGACGCCTCCGACGAGGCCGTGGCCGAGGGCGTGCGCAAGGCGCTGGCCATCTCCCGCCCCTTCTTCTCCGGCGGCAACTCCCGGGTGTTCGGCCGGGTGGGGATCACCGGCCACTCCCATATGGATACGGCATGGCTGTGGCCCGTGGCGGAAACGGTGCGCAAGTGCGCCCGCACCTACGCCAACGCCCTGCATCTGATGGAGCAGTACCCCTCCTACACCTTCATTCAGTCCTCCGCCCTTCACGGCGAGTGGATGAAGGAATACTATCCCGCCATCTTTGACGAAATGAAGCGGCGGGTGGCGGAGGGCCGCTATGAGCCCAACGGCGGCGTGTACGTGGAATGCGACTGCAACATCACCTCCGGCGAGCTGATGGCGCGGCAGTTCCTGAAAGGGCAGCAGTTCACCCGCGAAAATTTCAACTATACCTCCGACAGCTTCTGGCTGCCGGATACCTTCGGCTATAACGCCAACATCCCCCAGATCATGCGCCAGAGCGGCGTGAAGTATTTCTTTACCACCAAAATCGGCTGGAACGAGCTGAACCGCTTCCCCTTTGAAAGCTTCGTCTGGCGCGGCATCGACGGCAGCGAGGTGCTCACCCACTTCAACCGCACCCACTGCTGGCCCGACGTGAACGACTGCGCGGCGGCGGTGCGAGACCTGCAGCAGAAGGACGCCGCCGACCTGCGCTTTGTGGCCTACGGCTTCGGCGACGGGGGCGGCGGCCCCACCCCGGGCATGATCGAAACCTCCCTGCGCTCTTCCGCCATGGAGGGCATGCCGGAGGTGGTCCCCATGTCCGCCGGTCAGTTCATGCAGGAGCTGGAAGCCCGGCGCGACCGCCTGCCCGTCTATCACGACGAGCTGTATCTGGAGCTCCACCGGGGCACCCTGACCCAGATGCACGAGGTGAAGCGCAAAAACCGCAAGGCGGAATACGCCCTGCGGGATATGGAATATTTCAACGTGCTCGCAGTAGGCAGCCTGCCAGTGCTCGCGCCCCAGCAGCACCGGGTGGCCGGGGCGACCCCGGTGGGTGACTCGCGCCAGGGCCGTCGCGTCG
>CAMVNL010000217.1 GCA_947168785.1 uncultured Clostridia bacterium
TCCGTTCTTCTCTACGTCCAGCTTCACTTCGGCGCTGTCGGTCAGTTTCAGGGGAGTGATCACGAGCTTCCCGTTCTTTATCGTGGAGGTGGTATATTCGCCGTTCAGATCATACTGCGCGGCAGTTTCGGCGTTACTGTAGGCGGAGAGACCGACCTTAAAGGTTTGTCCGGTCGTCATGAACGGCAGTTTGAGATACTGGGCTTCGTTATTGCTGTTCAGAAAGAATGGTTCGCCTGCATAGTATTCCGTTGCCGGCACGCCCGTGACCTCCACGTCGCGCACCGTCTGCCATTTGATGTCGGAAGGCGCGAGCGTGACGCTTTCGGTCTCCTCCGTCACCGTGCCGGTGTAGGTGGCCAGCACGACGCCGGGGACGCCGTCCACGTAGCCATGCAGCTCCAGCTTCGTGAAGGTTTTATCTTTGAGATTATACTGCGGCACCTCCACGTTCAGCGGTTGGGGATTCCAGTCGCTCCACAGCCAGCGAACGTTGCCCTCTTTGTCGGTGCCTGTGAGCCAGAGGCTGCCCACCGCGTCGTTCAGCGCTTTCGGCACGTTGACCTTTAAAGGCGCGCGGAGCGTATATTCCGCCGAAAAGGACATATCTCCCTTGACGGATAATACGGTCCCGGGCAGGTAGGCAGTGCCGTTATTGACCCAATAGACGAATTTATAGCCGCTTTTGGTGGGGGCGGGGGGCAAAGTTATTGTGCCGCCCTCTTTGACGCTTTTTTGGCTGTAATCCGCTCCGGCTGCCGCCTTGCCCCCGTTCAGGGAAAAAGATACCGTGTATCTCGGAATGCTTTTGACGACGAGGGTCAGCGAAGCCGTGCTGCTGCTTCCTCCCGCCTCCGTCGCTTTCACGGCGAAGTGGAACGTTCCCCCGCTTTTCGGCGTGCCGGAAATGACGCCGGTTTTGCCGTTCAGCGAAAGTCCGGTCGGCAGCGCGCCGGAAGCGATACTCCAGGTGATCGCGCCGCCGTATTTCGCTTCGGCCTTCAGCGTCGCGGAATAGGCTTCGCCTTCCTGCGCGTCGGACAGCGTTTTTGTGCTGATGACGGGGCCGGTTTTCGCGTTGCTTTTGCCGGTGAATGTGATACAGGGTTCATGGGTGCCGTCCGCGCCGTTTACGGTTGCGACCTTCAGGTAATAGTCGCCGGGCTCGAACTCCGCGCTGGAAAAGCCCGTCATCCAGCCGGGGCCTTCGGTTTCGTTGTCGATCTTACCGCCGTAAAAGACCTGTCCGTCCTCATACAGCACGTATTCCCGCAGGGGTTCGCCGTCGCCGACCAGCTCCATCAGTAGCACGTCCTCCGGCTCGCCCACGTAGACGGAAAGGGCGAATTCCGAGCCGATCGGGATGGAATCGACGGTCTCGTTCAGATCGCCGTCCTTGAAGAAATACGGCTCCACCGCAAAGCCGAGCTCGCCGCCGCCGGGGCCGCCGGGGTTTTCCGGCGTCTTCATGGAGAACGCCTGCAGGGTGGTGCTGCGCATCGTGTTGATTCCGCCGTCGTCCTCGGCGGTGACGTAAGTGAAATAGGAGCCCGGCTGGATCGCGGTGCTGTCGACGCCCTTGAGCAGCGCGTCGTTCCCGTTGACCGTCGCCGTGGCGCCGTAATACGCCGCGCCGTTTTTATAGAGAATATAAACGCTTGTGGGATCGACTGCGGCGACAAGCGCGATTTCCTTGATCTCGCCCACCGGCTGCGGATCGTCGCCGGTATAGGTCGTCCAGCCCAGCCGCAGATCGAAGGGATCGCCCACGGCGATCTGCCCGTACTGCGCGTATTCACCTGTAAAGGTAAATTCCGGAGCAAGAACGGAATTGACGTGCGCGCTTGCCGTGTCGTACCCCGCAAAGGAAACAAACGGGAACATGGTCAGATACATGACAAGCGCAAGGATCAGCGCAAACGTTTTACGTGTGTGTTTCATATTTTACCTCCCAATAGACAATTATTCTATTCTACAATAGAGGAAAACCGTAAAAAAATCTATTGCGGGTTCCCGCAGATCGCCCGAAACATACAAAAAAAGACCTCCCGAAGGAAGTCTTGTTTCGATGACGGAAAAAACTACTCTCCGATCCCGCGGAAGAGCTGCACCAGCCCCGCCCGGGTGGAAACGCCGGTCTTCCGGTAAATGGAGGTCACGTTGGCCTGTACCGTGCGCACTTTGATGGAAAGCCTGTCGCCGATGGCGGCCTGCTTGTCCTCCGTCAGCACCAGCTCCCGGAAGACACGCAGCTCTCCTGGCGTCAATCCGTATTGTTCCCGCAGCGCGTCAAAGGGATCCTGTGCCGGGAACGCTGGCTCTGCCGGTTCTGTTGTCGCGGCGGGGGCCGTTTCTTCCGGCGTCCCGGTCGGCGACAGATTGAACGCGCCGCCCACCGCCATCAGCACGATTGCCGCCGTCAGCGCCGCGATCTCAATCAGCAGCACCGTCGCCTGCGATTGCTCGGAAAGCCGGATGAGAAAGGTGAAAAGAACGCATGCGCTGTCAAGAACCCGGCCCATGCACGCCCACAGCGCGGGATGGGCGGCGCGCGATGACAGGCGCAGGAACACAAGGTGATAAAACATGATCACCGCGGAAAGCGAGACGTAAAACAGGCACATGTTCAGCAGATACGTTTCGCGGCCCAGCAGGGAAGTGTTCAGAATGGCGAGCGCGGATACGCACAGCGTGCCGAGGGGAAGATAACGGCCGCCTTTTACGTCTCCGAGCCAGCCTGACAGCAGAACGGCCGGGATCATCAGCAGGCGCGGCCAGGTGTAGACGTTATACGCCGCATAGCCGGATGCGACCTGCAGATGGTGGATATACCGGTTGTAATATCCCGAAAAAATCAGCAGCGCAAACGTGACGACCGAAGCAAACAGAAGCTCTTTGACGGGCGTTTTCCGGCATTCCGGCGAAGAGTCCGTTCGTTCTGTCTTTCCCTCCTGCGTCAGAAACAACACGATCCCGGCGCAGGAGAGCGTCAACAGAACGGACAGCGCGGGTTTCACCGTCCATTGCAGCTGCAAACAGAACTGCAGCGCGACGGCAACGGCGTAACCCAAGCCCAGCGAAAGCCCTGCGCGGGCAGCGCCCTCCATGAGAAAGCAGAGCCTCAGATACACCGCGCCGCCGGTAAACCCCAGCAGAAATACGGTCAGCCCGGTCACAGTCAGGCAGAGCAGGGAATCGCTGGGGAGACAAAGCAGCGTTTCCCCGCCGACGCCGCACAGGACCGCCGCCCCGGCGACCAGCGCGCCATAGCGCCGGGTGTTCTCCAGTCGATGGTACAGCGGCGCATGGAGCAGAAAGCCCGGGATCACCGCGCACTGTAAAAAAAGATAGACCAGCTCCTGCTGCCGGTCCGGCAGAAAACCGCGCCCCGCCTGGTTGCCCATCCGCAGGATCACGAATTGCAGCAGCATAAAAGAGGCAAACAGCCAGACGATCCGCGTCTGCCGTTTTCTGCATTTCAGAAACATCGTTCGTATCCCCATATCATCCGTCGCTTCCCGGATCGAATCATCACCGGATCTGTTTGAGAATCTGATTGAGTTCATCCGATCAAAGAAGCATTCGCAAGCCGATTATTTGAATATATCATTATTATAGAATATTATTTCTTTTTTTTCAACCTGAATTGCAACAGCAGGTTGAATAGTTTAAAAAATAAAGATTATGCAGTACGGTGTAGAAACGGCATGCGAAGATGAAAGGCACTCTTTCAGAAGAATTACAACAATGTTTTGACGGCAGCCTCGGTTTTGCGCCGGAGACTTACATTACTTTGCTGTTGCGTTTTTGGTGAAGGAGCTGTTATTCCTGATGTAAACCAAATCACTTGAGATTCATTGACAGAGCGCAATAGATTATGTATTATTAAAATACAATCATAAATAGATGCAGTTAAAACAATTCAGAACGTGCTTGCCACAGAACGAAAGGAGCTATTACCATGAAGAAGCATCTCTCGATCCTTGTTTTATTGACCGTTTTTCTGTTGTCACTCTTCTTCGTCGGTAACGCTTTCGCGACTGAAACGGAAACGACGACCACAGCGTCTGCCGCGCAGGAGACCGTGAGCGAAGTGTTGGAGGAACCGACGCCAACCGAAGCGCGCACGAACGCCCCCGGAGAAACGGTGCTGTGGTCCGCCGGAAGTGCCTATCCGCTGCGCATTCTCATCCCGGATCGGGCAACCGAAAGCGAGACTGCGGCGGAGCTGCTGGCAAAGTATGTGCAGCAAAGCACGGGTGCCAAGCCGGAGATCCTTAAATCCGACACCGGCAGTTTCCTGACCGAGTACTATGCCGACGGCAATCACGGCGCGTTCATCGTGCTGACCTTGAGGGATGGCGACGCGAAAAAAGGCAGCTATGCCCTGAAAAACGGCGCGGACGGCAATCTTTCTATCGAAGCGAACGACGCGCGCGGTCTGTTCAACGGCGTCTACACTTTTCTGCGGGAGTTCTGCGGCGTTAATCTCTATTCTGCGGACGTGAAGACTGTTGGTGAGGTCAAAGAAATCATTGTACCTGCGGGGTATGAAAAAAACTACGAGCCTACGCTTGAATATACGCAAGAAACGCCTGTAGTTGTTTGAGCACCAACGTATAGAGAGCTTCCTCTGTGATATAGTGTTGCGAACAAATCTTTTCCCGGCTGCCACGTTTGTAGCGCGAGCAACGGAAGAATCGATAGCCTTTAAAATGCGATTTGTACATGATCTTTGATTTGTATGGTACGGTAAAGGAAATTATTGTGTGGAATGCTCCGCAAGACGAAACGGAACGTCGTTTGGACTTTTGTTTTGATGATCTGGGGTTTGCTTTCCCCACACCATTCCAAAAAGGCGATATCGTATACGATCCCAACGGAAACGAGGGTGATTTCTGTCAGGGGCCGTTTGTACTCACGGAAACGTCGGAAAATGTGTTCAGAAAAACGGGCCGGCGTATGCACGACGCCAAGGAGATGGCTGCGTACGGATATTTTCAGAAAGAAAACGGGTCCTTGTCTGAAGAA
>CAMVNL010000218.1 GCA_947168785.1 uncultured Clostridia bacterium
TAGGTATACACATAGATGTGCAGCGGCAGATTGGCCTCCAGATAGGTGTTTCTGATATGGCACCAGATCTGGGCGCTCACGTACTGATACGTCCAGCTCTCGTACGTGTTGCCATCGGAAGTGGAAGCCACCAGATCCGTGATGGCGTCGCCGTCGATGGTCGGTTTGCTGGAATTGAGGCAGGTGATATCAAACTCAAGGACCAGGAAAGCGTAGCCGGAATCGGCCTCCCAATAGGTGCTGGACTCGCTGGATTCCAGCGTAGTGGACGTATAGGCGCTTGTCAGATTGATGTTCCAGTCGGCAGAAGTCGCGGTGCTGCCCACGCTGAAAGGCGCATACTGCACTTCGGTGGGCGCCTCCGTGGTGGGCACGGTCGGAGCTTCCGTCGGCGCTGCGGTGGGCGCTGCGGTGGGCGCCTCCGTCGCGGCGACCTGCTGTTCGGTGACCTGGGCGTTCTGCGCCTGATCCCCCTGGGTGGACGCGGTATTGCCGCCGCAGCCTGCCAGCCCCAGCAAAAGCGAAGCGCACAGAATCATGACAAGGACTTTTTTCATAATCATACCTCCGGTATAAAAATAATTCAGACGGCTTCCTGACCGGGCCGGTTCCCTTCGCGTTTGTTCGCGTGATCCGGCCCCCGCAGGACGTCATCTGTATCATTTTACCATATTTCACTGCAAAAAGCAATCCGCCGGGAACGAAATGAAGAAATCCGGGAACGAAATGTCTTTTCAGCGAAAAAAAAGGGTTCAACACGGTTGTTCGGGGATACCCCAATAAAGATTGCCGGGGTGTTCGGCAGCAGCGCCATCCCGTAGGGGGCTGCCGAATGCCGCGAAAAGAGCTTTAACTGATCTTCATCTCACCATTATCCGTGATGAACAAAAAAAAAGGACTGTCAAGGACGTTGAATCAAAAAACACCCCCTGCCGCGCGTTATCCGCGTCCGGCAGGGGGCGATTCGCAATTATGGTCAGGCGGCCCTTGCGCTTTGCAGGAACAGCCGTTTCAGCACCGTGAGAAAGCTTTGCAGGTATTTCACCAGCCGCTGCACCGTCAGGCGCAGGGAAAGGGACAGATGGTTCACGTTGTTGAGGGCGGAATCCGTTCCGTACCCCTCGAACGCGCCGTTGTTGTCGTCCACGCCGTCCGCGCGCCATATACGCGCGTCGGCGCGGTTCTTTATTCTTTGATCTTTTTTCCGATATACTTCAGCGCTTCCACCTGTTCGGGGTCGAAATGGCCGTGGCAGTCCACGAAGATATCCACGGTGATCACGGCCCCGGCTTCGTTATTCTTCCGGATGTAATCGGCCACGTATTCCTTGCTGCGACGCACGCCGGTGTTGCGCCAGCCCGCGCAGATATTGCCGTCCCGGTAGTCGCCCATGGGGATCAGCAGATGGTTCTGCGCCCCGTCCGTGAAGCGGCTTTTGAACACATAGGTGAAGTCGTTGTCCTCGCCGCAGGTGAAGCCCTCGTTCTCATACCATTTGACCGGCGTATCGTCGCCGTCGGGATGGAAGAAGGACGCAGTGCCGCTGTTGAAGGCCGCCAACGCGTCTGGATTGCCCTTTTTGATAGCGGCGTCATAGACCGACAGCAGCTCGTTGTTGTAACCGAGGGTGTCGTAGCAGCCATCCACCCACCAGCCTTTGACCAGATCGCCGTAGCGCACGGCGTATTCCTCCAGCACGGCGGCCCAGGTTTCCACAAAGCGCCGGTCCACCCTGCCGGGGAGGCCCGCTTCATAAGCCTCATATAACCCCATGGCTGGCCCCGCCACCTTGTCGAAGTGCGGTCCGTCGCCGGTGTAATAGAGGAACAGGTCGATGTCGTATTTTTGCAGCGCCAGCGCGATATCCTTGATCAAATCCCGGCGGCAGCAGCCCTCACCCGGGGCGATACCGGTGATCCTTGAATAAGCCTCGTTCGGGGCGATCATGAACCGGGTGCCCTGCATCACGGTGATGATATAATAGCCGCAGCCGATTTCATGCAGCGTTGCCGCGAGCTTTTCCACGTCGAAGGAATCGACCTGTTCGTTCCACTCCTCCGCCATCAGGCGCATCTGGTCGGTTTCGCCCCGGATATCGGTATAGCCCTTCTCGCTGTAATATAAATAGTGGTTGAAGATCCCCCACTTTTTGTTCATCATCCTGTCCTGTGCGTTCATGGCTTTTCCTCCTTTATTGACCCCATGCGTCGCGGTAGCAGACGCCGGTCGTTTCATGCAGCGTCTGCGCGGGGGAAACGCCTTTCACGGTCCCCTCCACGGAAAAATAAAACAACGCCGCTTCTTCCGGGATGCGCAGAAACGCTTTCCCGTCCCGGGGCACGCATGTTTCACTGCGCCAGTCCTCCCGCAGATATTTATCCGCATAGATCAGGTCTTCTGTTTTATAGTAAATGCAGGCAACCGCGTCGGTCACATCCGCCGGAAGCGTATAAGAGAGCAGTGCGCCGCCGTTTACTTCTTCTAACGCGTCGATACGGATATTCCGCTGACCGCCTCCCACCTGTTCCTCGGCGAACCGCAGCAGCTCCGGGATGGAGGAGCCCTCGATCTGCCCATGGGTAAAACCGTGCAGCAGCGTCAGGGAGCCGTCCGGCACGGCGGCAGCGCTGGCGGTGGTGGCGTTGACGTCGGTAAAGGGGTCGCAGTCGCTGTTAAAAAACCGGACCGGCATGCGCACCGTATCCAGCAGCAGACCGGCGTCCCACACGTCGGTGATCCCTTCGCCGGAGAAACCTCTGCCCCAGACTGTTTTTGACGCGTTCATGAAGCCGCTGCAATAGACCGGCGCGGCAAAGGCAAAACGGCTGTCATAGCAGACGGCGACGCTGGACGCGAAGCCACCCCAGGAGATCCCGGTCAGGCCGATCTGTTCCTGTTTCACCCGCGGATCCTCCCGCAGGATCGTGTTGGCCAGCAGCACGTCCGCTACGTAATAGGTGAACCCCTGCTCCATAAACGGTTTACCCGCGGTGGCGAAGCCGTCCATCGGCGGCTGGGACAAGGGATCGGGCTTCCAGAGATCCAGCGCGTGCTGATAGGTATGATCCTCACCGGTGTAGGTCTGGCCGAAGCCGTCGAAAGAGATGGCGGCAAACCCATGGTCGTTCCAATACTGCACCCACTCGGCATAGGCGTGGCCAGCGCCGCCGTGGACCAGCACCATGCCCGGCACGGGCGTGGCAGCGGAGGCGTTTTCGGGAAAGCCGATATAGGCGAATACCCGTGTCTCACGGTCGCCGTCCGGCAGGCCGGAAAAGCGGATCGCTTTGATCCGGGGGTCCTCCGGGAAGGGATCGCGTTCCGGACAAAAGCAGACCTTCGGCTGCATGGCCTTGACGCCCTCAAACAGCGTTTTCAGTTCCTCCGTCTTTTCGTTTCCGCCGGGGGAACGGAACTTCGATACGTACAGATCACGTTTCATCGCGCGAACATCCTTTCCAACACGGTAAGGAAGCTTTTCAGATATTGCACCAGCCGGTCCAGAGTCAGGCGCAGGGACAGGGACATATGGTTCACGTTGTTGAGGGCGGAATCCGTTCCGTAGCCCTCGAAAGCGCCGTTGTTGTCGTCCACGCCGTCCGCGTCAAAGGCGAACTCATAAAGCAGCGGGGAGAGCAGCGCCACAAGGAAGTATTCGCCGGGCTTCACGCCGCCGAACACGGAGGCGCAGAGCTTCGTCAGCCGGGTGGTCACGCCCTCGTCGCCGCCGATAAGGTCGTTGGCGGCCTTCAGGAACACCTGATCGCTCACGCCGGCAAGGTCGCTGCGCAGCAGCGTCGCCGCCAGCCGCAGCAGCAGGGTCACTTCGTCGGAATCCACGGTGAAGGCCTCGCCCCCCGCGTAGTGGTTGGCAACCAATTCCGTCGCCAGATCCCAGCCGGTCTTGTAATCCGTTTCCGGCAGGGTGATGTTGTACGCCTTCGCCAGCGCCGCCGCGCCGTTCTCACCGTACAGCGGCATATTCATGAGACCTGTCAGCCCGTCCACGGCGGTCTTGACCAGATCGTAATAGAGATCGGTCTCCTTGATCCCCATTTTCTCCATGGAGAGGGACAGCTCCAACCGGTATTTCACGCCCTGCTTCAAAAAGCCCTTGGCGTAGTCGTTGAGCCCCGCGTTCATCAGGGAAAGCTGCTCCTCCGTATAGCCCTTCACCGCCGCAGTCAGCGCGTCCAGGTCGATGGCGTCCACCGTTCTGGCCTCATAGCGGATTTCCTCTTCCGTCAGGGACAGCACCCGGTATTGCAGCGGGTACATGGTAAGGGACGTGGTGGCAAGGTCGTGGATCACGTTGCCCGCGGGGGAGGTATAGACGGCGGCGTCGGAGCAGTGCTCATGGCCGGTCATCACCAGCCGGATGCCCCAGTCGGCGAACAGGGCGGCGGTGGTATAGTGGAAGCGCACGATAAAATCATGGCTCAGCAGCCGCTGCAGGGGCAGATGGTCCAAGAGATTATGGTGCATCATCAGGATGGGATAACGCCCGTCCGCCTTGGCTTGCTCGGCCTGGCGCTTCACCCACGACACTTTCGCCGCGGTCATGCCGTCCTCGGTGGATTCATCGGGATTGTTGCTGTCCAGCGCGATCAGGCGGTAGTTTTCCCCCAGATCGGCGGTGTAGGAGCAGTCATCCGCCACGGTCTCCAGCGCCTTGTCGTAGCCGAACTCGGCGTAGATGCGCTTGAAATCGTCGTAGGTCGTGGCGCAGTCGTCGGCGGCGTCGTGGTTGCCGTTGATGACAAACACGTCCTTGCCGGTGGCCTCCTCAAAGGCCCGAAGCTTGGCGGCCACCGCCTCGTGGTCCTCCTGATAAAACCTGCCGTCGTCCGCCAGGTCGCCGGAGATCAGCACGTATTGGATCGCGTCGTCCGCCGCGCACTGGTTCAGGAATTCGTCGATGATAAAGCCGCTTTCATCCTCCATGGCGGCGCGTCGGTTGGCGTACCAGTAGATAGGGTCGTCACTGAT
>CAMVNL010000219.1 GCA_947168785.1 uncultured Clostridia bacterium
ACCGCCGCAAGGCGGCGGGGGTCTCGCAGGGCTTCGCGTCGCTGACGACGGCGCCGTTTTCCATCACGATCACCCGGTCCGCCAGCGGAAAAAGCTCCTCCAGCCGGTGCTCGGCGAGGATGACCGTCAGGCCCAGCTCCGTATTCAGTTTTTTCACCGTGGCGATAAATTCCGACGCGGCGATGGGGTCCAGCTGCCCCGTGGGCTCATCCAGCAGCAGCAGCGCCGGGTGCATGGCCATGACGCAGGCCAGGTTGAGCACCTGCTTCTGCCCGCCGGAGAGCTCGTCCGTATTGCCCCCGAACCAGTCGGAGATGCCGAAGAAGCCCGCGGTTTCGGCGGCGCGCAGGCGGATGGCCGACCGGGGCAGGCCGAGGTTTTCCAGCCCGAAGGCCAGCTCGTGCCAGACCTTGTCGGTGACGATCTGGCTGTCGGGGTCCTGCATCACGAAGCCCACCTCCTCGGCGCTCTCCCGCCGGGTGACCTCCGCAAGGGGCTTTCCTTTATAGTAAATCGCGCCCTCCGTCGTTCCCTCCGGGGCCAGCTCCTCCTTGAGCAGCCGCAGCAGCGTGGTTTTGCCGCAGCCGGAAGCCCCGCACAGCAGGATAAACTCCCCCTCTTTGACAGAGAAGGAGACCCCGCGCAGCGCCTGCGCCTGTTCGGTGGGATAGGTAAAGCTCAGATTTTCGACACGCAGTATTTCCATTTGATCTCCTCTTTGCATTCAACGGCGAACGGGATCAGCGTCAGGCAGAAAAAGGCAAAATAGACCGGCAGGGACCGCCCGTTGAACCCGCCGAAGACCACCGTGGGATAGTAGGTGATGCCTACCGCGCCTTTGGCAGCCCCGACGAACACCACCGTTGCCAGCGCCGCCGTCAGCGCCAGCAGCGCCGCGTCCCTGCCGCGAAAGCGGAAGCGGGAAAAGGTGGTTCTGCCCCGCAAGCCGTAGCCCCGGGCGGACATAGAGAGGGAGGTATCCACGGAGGATTCCAGCGACCAGGTGACCACCGTGCGCAGCACCTCTCCCCTGCTGCGGATGCGGTTCAGGCGGCTGTCCTCGCTGTAAAGGCCCATGGTCTTCTGGGCGCCGCTCACCCGGCGGATGCGCCGCACGATCACCGGCACCAGCCGGATGGTATAGGACAGCACCAGCGAGAGCTTGGGCAGCACCCGCCCCAGCAGGTACATGAATTTTTCATCGGTGATCACAACGCTGAGCAGCTCGCACCAGACGATGACGCCGATCATCAGCGCCGCCATGCCGCCGCCGTAATAAAACGCCTCCAGCGCGACGGAAAACCGCCCCACCGAAAACAGCACCGTGGCCCCGTTGTGGGAAAACAGCGGATTGGTCGCCACGATGATCAGGGCGAAGACACAGTAATACAGCGCCCGTTTCAGATTGCGCCGGGCCGGGAACTGCATGCCGGCAAACAGGGCGCCGCCCAACAGGGCCTCCGCCTGCAGAACAGGATCGGAAACCAGCATGACGGTGACGATCATCACGGCGAAATAGACCGCCGAAACGATGGGGTGAAATTGGCTGAAAGCTTTCATTGAAATCAAAAAACCGGCGGGAAGGAACCGGCCGTTGCCGTTTCTTCCGCCGGAATAGCTGTTATGAACTGTGGCGGCGCTGACGCGCCGCGGAACCGGGCGGCCGTGATTCAGCGCTTTTTGGCGCGTTTGCGGATGATGATCGCGGCGGCGATCACCAGCACCAGCACGGCGGCGGCGATGATGATCCAGCGGACGGGCCCGTCCGCATACCGCAGCTGCTGCAGCTTTTCCACAAAGGTCTGGGCAGCCTGGGTGGTCTCTGCCTCCGTCTCCTCCGGCGCGGTGGTGGCCTCCTCCGTCGTCGGGACCTCCTTATTCACGTGCTGCAGCACGATGCCCTCCGGCCGCAGAATGGTGGTGGTCTCCAGCACCGTGGTCTGCAATGTGGTGGAGCGGTTGGGTGCCGTCGTATAAACGCGGACGGGTGCCCTCGTCGTCAGGGAGGACGCCCTGGTGGAGGGCACGGACGATTTGGTGGTGGAGGGCTGCGTCACCGGCGCTTTCGTGGTGGACTGCTGGGTGGAGGGCTGCGTCACCGGCGCCTTTGTGGTGGGCGGCTGGGTGGTAGGCGGCTGCGTCGTCGGGGGCCGGGTCGTGGGCGGCTGCGTCGTCGGCTGAGTGGTGGGCGGCTGCGTCGTCGGGGGCCGGGTCGTGGGCGGCTGCGTCGTCGGCGGGGGCGTGGGCTGCGTTTCGTCGGGGATCAGCCCCAGCGTGCGCAGTTCTCTCCACAATCCGCCGTACAGACGGGAGATCTCCTCCACGGAGAGGGTCATTTTGCCCAGGGCGGCGCAGACCTCGTCATACACCTTGCTGCCGGTATGCTTCTTTTCGTAATCGGCCGCCAGCCGGATCAGCTTGCCCCTGTCGGCGGTGTTGGTCTTCACCGTGCCGTCGAGCAGGAAGCTGTAGCCCAGATCCTTGCCGCCGGCAAAGGAAAACTGGATCCGCAGCACGTCGCCGTCCTTCAGCGTCACCTCGGAGAGCGGCGCCGTCACGTATTCGTTGTTCAGCGAGAACACCCAGCCCGCGTCGTCGGACAGGGTCTTGGCGCCGATGGTCTCTTTGACGTTGAGCTTATCCTTTTCGGGGTCCCATTTCACCCCGTAGGTCTTGAAGATCGCCTCCGCCAGCGCGGGCAACTCACCGGTGATCTCGATCTTTTTCGCGTCCTTCACCTGATAATCCTTCAGAGAACTGACGTACCCCTCCGGCGTTTTTTTCAGATCGCCGTCGGCGATATAGCCGAGGGCGTAGCCGGCTTCTTTCCCGGAGGCGTCTTTTGTCGCGCTGCCGGTATATAAGGCGCTGTAGCCTCGTTCGGCGAGGAACCGCATCAGCGTCTGCGCGGCGGTCTCACCGCTGACGATCCCGATTTTGGAGGGCGCGCACAGGAAGCCCTTGCCCAACGGATGCAGCTCTTCTCCCTTCTGCAGGCCGTTCAGCGGCAGCAGCTCCACCGTCAGATACGCGCTGCCGGGGTCGGCGGCCTTCGCCGTAAAATGCGGCGGCAGACAGACGACCGTCAGCACGATCGCCACCGCGATCCATAACGCGGCTGTTTTTTTCAGCAGTTCTTTCATCTCAGATAACGCTCCTGTATCTCAAAACTTGGTCGAAAGCACAATATAGGGATTATTATTTTACCATCATTTTTTTCGTCTGTCAATCTTGAAAATGAAAGGAAGGTATAGTACAATATATGAAATAGGAAAAACACGCATTTTTTACGGAGAAAAAGCATGAAACGGTTTTTCGCGGCGCTGCTGATCGCGGCGGCGGTTTTTCTGTGCAGCTGCGGCGCGGCCCCTCAGCAGGAGGCCTGTCCACTGAAGGTCAACGGCACTCCGCTGGATGGCGAGGTGTTCACCTTCTTTCTGGACAAGGCGGCCGGAGCGCTGCCCGGCGGCGCGCAGGAGGAACAGATCAACTACGCCGTACAGCTGTGCATCCACTACGTCGCCGTCAATTCGGCGTTTACCGGCGCGGGACTGTCGCTGACCCCGGCGGAGAAAAAAGAAGCCAACGACGAGACGGGCGTACAATGGAACCTGTACGGGACCTATTATCAATCCATCGGCGTTTCGCGGCAGACCTTCGCCAAGCTGCGGTTGAGCGAGCGGTGCGAGGAGAAGCTGCGGCAGGCGTATTTCGGCGAGGGCGGCGCCTATGAGGTGCCCCGGGACCAGCTGAAGGCCTATCTGGAGACCCGCTACGTCTCCTTCCGGGCCATCCGCATCCCGAAAAAGATCCTTGCCGCCGACGGCAGCGAAACCGACCGGGACGCGGCGCAGCAGGCGGCGCTGGATGAGAAGATCGCCGCGGGGCTGGCCGCCCTGAACGGCGGCACCGGCATTGAGAGCGTGTTCGCCACCTTTGTGGCGGACCGGAAGGGCGACCGGGAGGAATATACGGAGGTCGTCACCGACGGGACGGATCACGCCTACCCTGCCGAATTTGCCGACGCGGTGCGGGCCATGCCCGTGGAGAGCGCCGCCGTTTTCGATTTCGGCGACGATTATTATCTGGTGTACCGGGACGACCTGCGGGACGACGAGGACATCTTTGAAGCGTATAAGGACGAATGCCTTGCGGGGCTGACGGACGCCGACCTGCGGAGGACCATTGACAGAATCGCCCGGTCCTACACCTCCGTCACCGATCAGCCGGTCATTGCGGCCTGCTGGAACAACTATAAAAATGCCACGGCGAAAGCCGGTCAATCATAAAGACCCGACTACACAAACAGGAGGAACACCATGCAGCCTTTCCGTTTTTATCTGATCACCGATACCCATTACTTTGCCCCGTCGCTGGGCTGCCGGGGACCGGCCTATGAAGAATTCATGCAGAGCGAACAGAAGTGCTTTGCCGAGACGAAGGCCATCAACGAGGCCTCTCTGGCGTGGCTGGGAGCAGCGAAGGACGCCGATACCGTGCTGATCGCCGGGGACCTGAGCTTCAATGGCGAAAAGCAGAGCCATATGGAATTTATCGAACTGCTGAAAAAGCTGAAGGCTGCCGGCAAGCGCGTGTACGTCATCACCGCCGGGCACGACTTCAACGAGCACCCCTTCTGCTTTGACGAGAACGGCCGGGGCGAACCGGAGGGCACGAAGCGGGAGGAGCTGTTCGACCTCTACTATGAATTCGGCTTTTCCGACGCCATCGCCGTGGACCGGGAGTCTCTCTCCTACGTGGCGCAGCTTTCCGACGGGCTTCGCCTGCTGGCGCTCAACAACGACGGCGATGAAAACCGGCGCTGGGTGTTCACCGAAAAACAGACCGCGTGGATCAAAGAGCAGACGAAGAAGGCACGGAAAGAGGGCCAGACGATGATCGCCATGACCCACTATCCGCTGCTGGCCGCCTGCCCGGTATGGCCGCTGATCGGCAACTGCATGAACCCCGACCACGAGAACGCG
>CAMVNL010000220.1 GCA_947168785.1 uncultured Clostridia bacterium
CGAACCACCTTCCGCAGGGGCAGCCGCGTTCGGCACCGGCCTGTCCGCGCAGGGGAAACGGATCGCGGCGGGAAACCGTCGGCCCTTCCGCGCAAGGAAAACCGATTGCGGTGGGGAAGCAGCAGACGGCGCATTGCGCCGTCTGACAGAAGGGGGACGAATGACCTTCCGCAGCGGCCGCCGCGTCCGGCACCGGCCTGTCCGCGCAGGGGGAACGGATCGCGGCGGGGAACCGTCGGCCCTTCCGCGCAAGGAAAACCGATTGCCGTGGGGAGACAACAGACGGCGCAATGCGCCGTGCTACGGGGGTAACATTTGCGCGGAAACGCGGCTGAGACTGCGTGCTGCGGGGGAAAATGAAAAACGGACGCTTCGTGAGGAAACGTCCGTTTATTTGTTTATTATTGCCTGATCCGGTCAACGATCGGTTTTGCCGGTCTGACCGGACCGTGTTTTACGCCGGGTCGTCGGCGCTCTTTTCGCGCCTGCGCCCGGAGATCAGCCCGGCGACTGTCAGGGCCAGCCCGGCGAGCCCCGCGGCGGCGATGACGACGCCGATGGCGCCGGCCGCCTTATCCTGCCGCCCCAACGCGGCCAGATAGTTCTCGTTTTCCGCGCAGACGTAGGTGAAGTTCAGCGAGGTCAGCCGCACGTTGCCGTCGTAATAGCGGCTGCTCAGCTCCGTCATCACCCCGGCGTATTTGTCGCAGGCGTCCGTAAAGGCGGCGCTGAACCTGGCGCCAAGCACGTCCGTCTGGGTGAGGGAGAAATACCCCTTCACGATGAACCCGCCCAGGGCCGCTTCGCCGTCGTTGCTGTATTCTTCCAATACGCCGCTGAGGGGGCTGCCCTCCGCCACCGTGATGGCCCCCACGCACATATCGCCGCTGGCGTCGCGGAAGCTGACCAGACAGCAGGTGGTCTTGCCCAGCGGCCCGTCGGTGGTGAGAAAGGGGTCGATGATCCGCAGCTCCTCAGAGCGCAGCACGTCGTTGATCTTCACGTCCGTCCAGTAGATCTCAGAGGTCTCCTTCGGGTGGGCCATCAGGCAAAAGCCGTAGGTGATCAGCGACGTTCCCATGAACAGCAGCACCAGCGCCAGCAGGGCGGTGGTGATCAGCCCCACCCCTACGGTGCGGCTTTCTTTGTTGTCAGCCATTGTTTATTCGCCCTTCATATCCAGCAGCTTGACCGTGCCGTTGTACGCCTCTTCCGAGACGGTGATGGAATCCGTGATGGCGGCCACGATGTCGTCCTCCGTCGCGCCCAGCTCCACGGAATAGCACTTGTCGATGAACAGGTCGATATCCATGATGTCGGGCAGGTTGAAGGGATCCATGCCGGAGTCAACGCCCCGCGCCTTGTAGTCCTTCACCACCTTGAACATGCCCATCTTCATCATCAGGGGCGAAACGCCGAGGATCTTGCGGCCGTGCATGCCCCTGGCGTCGTAGACGTAGCCGAGAAAACGGTCCCACTTCATGTTATACATGGCGATGGGGAAGGCCTCATAGCCGGGCTTTTCGCGCTCCGCCGCGCCGCAGATGACCTCGCCCACCTGACGGCAGGTCAGCATGGCGGTGCCGCCCTTGGGGTACATGGTGAAGGGCCAGGGATCCATAAAGGCGATCTGCTCGATGAGGATGGTCCACACGGGCTTTCTTCCGGGCTGGGTGCCGAAGATGTAGGGCAGCTCCAGCACCTTCACGCCGAAGGTCTCGTCGGCAAACTGCTCGCAGACGGCCTCCTGCTGAAGCCTGGCGCGGAAGTAGGGGTTGCGGGCGGCAAAGCCCTTCTCCGGCATCTTTTTGGCAAGATACGCGAAATAGGAGCCCAGCACCACCGCGTTCTTCACGCCGGCCTCTTTGCACAGGGGAAAGAGCCTTTCCAGCGGGGCGATGTTGTATTTGTAGTAATAGTCGCTCACGGGGGCGGGGAACTCCACGCGCTCGTCCACGCCCGCGGCGAAGATGAACACGTCCTGCCCCTTCAGCAGGTCGCGGATCTCCTCGTCCGTCTTCTTGTTGATATCGCCGAAGAGGATCTCCATTTCCTCCGGGATGGGCGCGCCCTCCGGCAGGGGAGGCAGCGCGACGGACGTGACCTTATGTCCGTGGGCAATAAGCTGTCTGGCGGCTTCGGAGCCTAACAATCCGGTTCCGCCGATCATAAATACATTCATGGTGATTCCTCCGTATCGGTTAATATGGGGTCGCAAAAAATCTCATCTTATTATAACTGCTTTTTCGGATAAAAGCAACCACAATTGAAAAAATGTTGGTTCCTTATTGTCAAAAACCGTGCGCCGGGGTATAATGGGGTCAAGATAAACCTTTGGGGAGGGGAATACGATGAGCGAACAGCAGCCGGTATTGGAGCTGGAGATGTATCTGATCCGCCACGGGGAAAGCCGCGGCAACGTGGGGCTGACGGGTGAGCGGGTCTCTTTCGACCTGCGGGAGGACCCGCCCCTGACCGTGAAGGGGCAATTGCAGGCGGACCTGCTGGGGCAGGCGCTGGCCGGGGTGGATTTCGACGCCGTCTATTCCAGCGCCATGCGCCGGGCGGTGATGACCGCCAAGGGCGTGCTGGACCACCAGCCGGGCAACAAACCGCTGCGCCTTCTGCCGCTGCTGACGGAGCAGGGCGTTTCCGACGACTATGAAGGGCAGACGGTGGAATCGCTGCAAGCCCTTTGCCCCGGCTGCCGCATGGCGGAGGGGTTCGAGACCGCCCGCCGGATCAACGGCACGCCGGATCAGCCGGACCCGGTGGTGCTGGCCAGGGCAAAAACGGCCATTGATTACCTGCGGGACCGCCACGGGGGCGGGCAGAAGATCGCGGTGGTGTCCCACGCGGCGTTCCTCACCTATTTCATCTTCCGCATCTGCGGCGTCAAAGAGACCATGCCGTTCTTTGATATTGACCTGAACAACACTGGGGTCACCCGGGTGAAATTCTATCAGCCCGGCGTCAACCCCTTCGGCGACGTCGTCTTCGCCTACATCAACAACACCGCCCACCTGGCCGCGATGACCGGCGGGAAAGCGAAGGTTTGAACAGAGCGGAGCGCGGAGATCGGAGAGCGGAGATCATGCGGAATTCGGAATGCGGAATTCGGAATGCGGAATTGCAGCGGGGAACCTTGCGCCGTTTCAGGCAGTAGGCAGTAGGGTAGCGCGGCACCTCAGTGCCGCTTTTGACCGAAACAACTGATTATAATACAGCGGAAACTTAAAACAGCGGTCCGACTGATTTTCAGGTTTAAAATGCAACTTTTGTTTATAGCGGCACTGAGGTGCCGCGCTACCGGTATTCACAAAGGGGGAAAGGCTCATGTCAACCGGTCAATTTGAAATCCGCGGTTATATCGAGGGGTTCTACGGCACCCCCTGGACCCACGCCCAGCGGCTGGATATGCTGCGGTTTGCGTCGTCCCACGGGGCGAATACGTGGTTCTACGCGCCAAAGGACGACCCCTATCACCGCCGCCTGTGGCGGGAAGCCTATCCGGCGGAGGAGCTTTCGCGGCTGCGGGAACTGAAAACGGCGGCCGACGGCTGCGGCATGGCGGTCTTCTGGTGCGTGGCCCCGGGGCTGAGCATGCGGTATTCCTCCGAAGACGACCGGGCGGCCCTCTTTGGCAAGCTGCGCTCCCTCTATGAGGCGGGCTTCCGCTGCTTCGGCCTGCTGCTGGACGACATTCCGGAGGACCTGTTCTACCCGGAGGATCAGGCGCGTTACGGGGAGACCGTGGCCGCCCATATCGACCTGTGCCGCGACTGCTTTGCCCGGCTGAAGGCGCTGGACCCCTCCGTGCGGCTGGCGGTGTGCCCCATGCAGTACCACGGCAAGGGGACGGAGGACTATATCTCCCGCCTGGGCAGGGCGCTGCCGGAGGAGATATTGCTCTTTTTTACCGGCGCGGATATCTGCTCCAAGGAGCTGACCTGCCGGGAGGCGCAGGTCTTTTATGATGCCACTGGGCACAAGCCCCTCTATTGGGATAACTATCCGGTGAACGACGCGGAGATGTTCAAGGAGATGCACATGGGGCCGCTGATCGGGCGGGAGCCGGACCTTTACCGGTACGCCGAGGGCATTATCTTCAACTGCATGGAATACTACGAGAGCGGCAAATTTGCCCTGAAAACCGCCTTCGACTACCTGTCCGACCCCCTCGGCTACGCCCCGGAAGTCTCCTTTGCCGGCGCGCTGGAGGAGCTGCTGCCGGAAGCACCCCTGCGGGAGGCCTTCGTCTATTTCGCCGACCACCTGCGCACCTCCTGCCTGAAGGACGTGAATTCCCGGCTGATGGACCGGGCCTTCGGCCGCGCCTCGGTGCTGCTGGAGACGGGGAACCTGCCCGGGGCCCTTGCGCTGGTCGCGGACTATACCGCCCGGGTGCGCCGCAGCGCCGACCTGCTGAAACGGCAGACTGGCCCGCTGTTCACCGAGCTGACAGAATGGCTGGATAAATATTATCTGATGGCGGATATCCTTGACGCCGCCCTGCTGACGCTGCAAACGGGGCGGGGGAGAGACGAACTTGCCGCCATGCTGCGCCGGTATAACGACAGCGCCACGGTGCTGACCTCCTTCAGCTTTCGCGCCTACGTGGAGCAGGTGCTGGGAATGGGATGACCGCGCGCTTTGGGGAAGGCGGGGAGCGACTGACGGCGGGGAACGATTGCCGCCTCTTGACTTCTTGCCGAAAAGACAATATAATAAAGCTGCCTGCGGTGCGGCGCGTTTCCGTCGGCAGGCAGCAGACGACTACAAGTGAGAGAGGAGATTTTTATGATTTGTCCTTATTGCGGCCATGTGAATGACGACGCTGCCGTCAGATGCTCCGATTGCGGCGGATTGCTGCAGTCCTCCGTCAGCCAGCCGAACCAACAGGCCTACGGTCAGCCGAACCAGCAGGCCTACGGTCAGCCGAACCAGCAGGCCT